>JAFNUD010000111.1 GCA_017384225.1 Paludibacteraceae bacterium | reverse complement strand
TCAAGAGCGAGGCATTCAACCAATATCAACAACAACTCAACGACCTTCTCGCTGAGAAACAAATCAAAGCATAACGACTATGGCAAAAGCATTTCAAAAGATTTATACACAAATCACAGCTATCACCAAGGCAACTTGCTCATTGAAAGCTGAAGGTGTAGGTAACGACGAGCTCGCTACCGTGAATGGCAAACTCGCACAGGTCGTTAAGATCATGGGCGATGATGTGACTCTCCAAGTGTTTGAGGGTACCGAGGGTATCCCAACCAACGCGGAAGTAGTATTCCTTGGCAAAGCTCCATCGCTCAAAGTGAGCGAGCAATTGGCTGGCCGCTTCTTCAACGCGTATGGTGATCCAATCGATGGCGGACCTGCTATTGAGGGTACTGAAGTAGAGATCGGTGGTCCAAGTGTGAACCCAGTTCGCCGTAAACAACCATCTGAGTTGATTGCTACTGGTATCGCAGGTATCGACCTCAACAATACCTTGGTGTCTGGACAAAAGATTCCATTCTTCGCTGACCCTGACCAACCATACAACCAAGTGATGGCTAACGTGGCTCTCCGCGCTGAGGCAGATAAGATCATCTTGGGTGGTATGGGTTTGACCAACGACGACTATTTGTACTTCAAGAACGTGTTCTCTAATGCAGGTGTGTTGGACCGCATTGTATCTTTCGTAAACACCACCGAGAACCCACCAGTAGAGCGTCTGTTGATTCCAGATATGGCACTCTGCGCAGCTGAGTACTTCGCTGTACAAAAGCACGAGAAAGTATTGGTGCTCTTGACCGATATGACCTTGTACGCTGATGCTCTCGCGATTGTGTCAAACCGTATGGACCAAATTCCTTCTAAGGACTCAATGCCAGGTTCACTCTATTCAGACCTTGCTAAGATCTACGAGAAAGCGGTGCAATTCCCAGAGGAAGCAGGTGGTGGTTCTATCACCATTATCGCGGTAACCACCTTGTCTGGTGGTGATATTACCCACGCTATTCCAGATAACACGGGTTACATCACTGAGGGTCAGTTGTATTTGCGTCGTGATAGTGATATCGGTAAGGTTATTGTGGATCCATTCCGTTCGCTCTCTCGTTTGAAACAATTGGTGGCTGGTAAGAAGACTCGCGAAGATCACCCACAAGTGATGAACGCGGCTGTTCGCCTTTATGCCGATGCTGCAAATGCAAAAACCAAACAAGAGAACGGTTTCGACCTCACTGACTACGATGAGCGTTGCCTCGAGTTCGCTAAGGCATATTCTACACAGATCTTGGCTATTGACGTGAATATCAATACCACACAGATGTTGGATGTGGCTTGGACCTTGTTCGGCAAATACTTCAAACCAGAAGAGGCAAACATCAAACAAGAACTCGTAAATAAATATTGGCCAAAATAAGTGCCGAAGGCACGTTGTATGTCCCATGCGGGACGTTACATGTCTTCGACGTTGTTAGGTTACATGCGGCATAGCCGCGTTATGAACTTGACTAAACAACGCATAGCAAATAACGCGCAGCAGAAAACGCACGACATGTAACGTCGCAGAGCGACAGAGAACGTGAACAAAGTGAACAGAAATTATGGCTATTAATTATCAATTTAATAAAACATCGTTGCAGGCTTTGGAGAAAGACCTCAAGATGCGCCAACGTACTTTGCCTACGCTGCAGAGCAAAGAGTCGGCTCTCCGACTCGAAGTGAAGCGAGCTAAGGACGAG
>JAFNUD010000012.1 GCA_017384225.1 Paludibacteraceae bacterium | reverse complement strand
TGACCGTTCTCCCAGCAGCTGTAACTGCTCCAGCTGATAATGAAACCATCTGCGCTGGTGACTCTTACACATGGGCAGTAACAGGCTTGCCATACAACGTAGCAGGTGTTTACAATGATACCGTTCGCAATGCTTTGGGTTGCGATAGTATCATCTATACCCTCGACTTGACCGTTCTCCCAGCAGTTGTAGTTGCTCCAGCAGACATTGCAACTATCTGCTATGGCGAAAGCTACACATGGGCAGCAACAGGTTCGTTGTACAATGCAACAGGTATTTACAATGATACCGTAGTCAACGCTTTGGGTTGCGATAGTATCATCTATACCCTCGACTTGACCGTTCTCCCAGAGGTAGAGGCTACCGTGGTGAAGGATACCGTTTGTCCTGGTGAAACCTACACTTGGAATGGTGAGACCTACGACAAGGCAGGCACTTATACCATCACACTGACTAATGCTGCAGGTTGTGATAGCCTTGCTACATTAGAGCTCTTTATCCCAGATCCTGAGAACTACGTTGACTACGACCATATCCCTGCTGTAAGCAAGTATGGCAACCGTCTGTTGGTAATCAACCTCAATGCTGTTGATTCTATCTTCGGTTGGACACCTGCAGAAAGCGATGTACAATGGTTCAAGGTAGTAGGTGCTGTAGATAAGGCTACTGATGCACTCGAACGTAAGGGAGATGATGAGTTTGTAGGTACGGGTTACTACTATACCTTCTTCGACGGCTCTTCATTGCCAGACGACTACTATGCATTGATGTTACACGCAATGAGTAGTGGTGAGTGTGAGGAAATCTTGCGTACTACCGTATTGAGCAGCTCTCTCGCAACTTCTGCTCCTCGATTAGTACCAACCGTCGCACGTCCTGATAATACGCTTCATGTGTTGAACTTGAATCCTTCTTCTGTGAGCGAGATTCGCGTTTACACTGCAGCGGGTGAGTTGATGAATACTTACACTTCTTCACAAGCTACCGACTTCATGTTCAAGGCTGCTACAATGCCTGGATACTACATGGTAGAGGTGAAATCAGAAGGCGAGAAAGTGACCTTACGTTATATTGTTAAATAATCACGGGAGGAATTGAAATGAAAACAAAAATGAATAATAAACTGTTAAAGGTAACCCTGTTGGTGGCAATTTTTGCCACCACACAGGCTACTGCCTTAATCGCTCAAGAGTCTGCTACAGCAGCATCTGAACCAGCATTTATCTATACTTCAGGTGCTGTCATGGAGGTGGGTGATACCGTCATGATTCATGAAGATAGCTTGCGCTATCTAACAGGTGAGCGTATGTCAAAATGGGTGTATGGTGTTCCTCACTTGGTTCGCCAATTGGGTACACAGACCAAACCTACTGGTGTCTTGCTCCGTGGTATCTACTCTTGGATTGCACAAGGTAGTTTGATACCAATGAACGCGAATAAGACACAAGAGTATATGGACGCACAGCGTGCTGCTGCTGAGGCAGCTCGCCTTGCTGCAGAAGAAGCTGCTCGCCTTGCTGCAGAAGAGGCCGCTCGTCTTGCTGCAGAAGAGGCCGCTCGTTTGGCTGCTGCTGAGGTGGTAGAAGAAGAGGTAGAGCAAGTGCAAGATACATTGCCTCCTGCTCCTCAACCATTCCAAATTAATCGTTTCTCTATTGGCGTGCGCGGTGGATTGGCTTCACTCTTGCACAAAGCTGAACCTGCTCTGGGCGCTACATGGGGATATGACGCATTGCTCGATTTGCAATACGCACACTATTGGGCAAAAGCAGATGACAAAGTGAGATTGGGTCTTTTGACTGGAGTGAGCGTTGGATTTATGCAAAACAAAAAGACACTCCAAGACCTCAAGGAGCAATCTACTCTCCATTCAGAAGGTGATATCTTGTACAATGTAACCATGGATAAGGTCATGACAACTAATAGCCAACTCCAATTGGAGGTGCCTGTGATGTTCTCTATGGTTACTCCTAAGGGCTTCTTCCTCAATGTAGGTCCTAAGTTCATTCTGCCCGTTTATACTCCTTATGCTCAAACCATCACCGATGCACATATCAGTGCTACATTGTTGGATATGAGTGCAGACAACAACCAAGTGGTTATCAAAGACAATGTGGTAATGGGTAAGTTGGATATGGATCCAAAGGATAACACCTATTCACACAAGGGTATGAATAATCATCAATTCGATCTTACAATCGCTGTAGGTGGCGAATTAGGTTATGAGCACCAATTGGAGTCTGGTCACTCTGTGAGCATAGGTCTGTATGCTAACTATGGCGTATTCAGCACCTATAAGCATTTCTCCAACAATCCATTGGATCACAATATCTTGCTTATTACCCCACCAAATGCGGATGCGGTAGCAAGTGTTGTGCCTAACTCAATGAACAACGCATACGTAAATAAATTGGGTTATTTGGACGCTGGTTTGAAAGTGGCTTTCCACCTCAATTGGAAGAAATAATAATCGCTTACAAGCGAAATAAAAACGCAAAACGAGCGTGTCATTCCGACACGCTCGTTTTTTTACTGATAAGTCCGACAAGTCGGACGAGTTTGAGTGGACAGAGACATCTGACAAGTCGGATGTTCCATGCTACGAGAAAAGGGGACTACCTAACGGTAGCCCCCTTAATATAAGGGTAGAAATAAATTGCTTAAAGAGCGTTGGTGTGCAAAGCCAAACCTGACTTCAAGTTAGCAGCCTTGTTGCGGTGGATGATGTTGCGCTTAGCCAACTTATCCAACATAGAACTTACCTTTGGGAGAAGTTGCTCTGCAGCAGCTTTGTCAGTAGTAGCACGCAAAGCGCGAACAGCGTTGCGAGCAGTCTTAGCATAGTAATGGTTGTGGGCTTTACGAGTAGCCGTTTGGCGAATACGCTTCAAAGATGATTTATGGTTTGCCATCTTGTTAATCTAATAATTAAGTGTTATAATGTTTCTTGTTAATTGTAGTGCCACGGGGAATCGAACCCCGCTTTAGAGAATGAAAATCTCTTGTCCTAACCGATAGACGATGGCACCTTCGTCGGAATTCGCTTGTCGCAATGACTGCCGCTCTGCGGCATTGGGCGACCGCGATTCCTCCTCTATCCTCGAAGCCACGAGCTTCTCGGATGTTTTTTTAAGGAAATATATTGCTTTCACAATAATTCGTTTCAAAGATCAATTCGCTTGTCGCAATGATTGCCGCTCTGCGGCATTGGGCGACCGCGATTCCTCCTCTATCCTCGAAGCCACGAGCTTCTCGGATGTTTTTTTAAGGAAATATATTGCTTTCGCAACAATTCGTTTCAAAGATCAATTGGCTTGTCGCACAAATTATTCCCTTTGACAGGCTTTTGCGTGCGCAATTGTCGAAATCGGGTGCAAAGGTACTATATTTATTTGAATTGAGCAAATATTTTGTAAAAAAAAGCGTATTTTTTATAAAAAAATTGCATATTTGCCAAGAAAGTAGTACCTTTGCAACTCAAATTTGATAATTTTTACGAAGTAAATACATGTGTGGCATGAAAAATCAATCTGCGATACTGCTCGCTATGATTCTAATAGTGATGGCAACTGCTCCTATCTACGCACAAACGGAATTGCGTATGAAGCAGCCTGATCTACAAACGACAGAGTTTTTTGATCCTACTAAGAAAGTGCGAGAAGAACCCTACCAATTTTCTACCAATTGGCGCATCGAAGGGGGCTATGTGCAATGGCAAGAACGTACCAAAGATACCACGGCACTCGATCAACATGGCTTGCGATTGGGCGCTACGATAGATTTCAATCTTCCTTACCATTTTAGCATACAAACTGGTGCGTTGGCTACACTGACCTATGGCGTTAATCAACAACATTGGCGTTCAGTGACGGCAGAAAGCTCCCAAGTAGAGATAATGAAGCATCATATCGTGCAACTCCAATTGACTATACCTGTGCGCGCGTACTACAATATAAAATTGTGGAAACAGTTGCATATGTTCTTTTTTGCTGGTCCACAATTGCATATTGGTTTGACCAATTACGATCTGATACAAAATCTGACTTCTCCACAGGTAACAGCATGGCTTGAGCAGGTAGGTAAACCCACTACCAATTATGAGCGATACCTCGCCAAAGAAATATACCGCACGAATATTCAATTTGGATTGGGTGGCGGCTTTGAATGGGATCGCTATCGCTTGCAAGCAGGATACGACTTCGGACTGAATAATCTGCAACGCAATACCGCTGTTCCTACCCATAAGTTGTATGAATGGGGATGGATGGTAGCATTTAGTTATAAACTGTAAACTAAAAGGTTCGGATGAGGTTTGGGGGAGTTCTACTAAGCCGTCAATAACCCGTTATTAACCCGTAAGTGATAAGAAGCCGCCCTTTTGAGGCGGCTTCTTATATATGTGTCGGGACTCGCGAGGTTGGAAGCGCGAGTCGAGACTCTATTTTAACAAATAGGTATTTCCGTTTTGGATAATGATACCACGATAGGTGTGATCTACAGGGCGACCGAGTAGGTCGTAGCATGGTGCATTGAAGTCCAAAGGAGTTGCAATGTTCTCTACTGCTGTCTCCAATTCGTTTTTCCAGATAGCATATACGGTACCGTAGTAGCCTTTGGGCAATACGGTCAGAGCTGTACCTGTACCATCAGGGTTGTCGTACCAACCTACAAAGATATAACCCGTGCGAATAGGTGTCGGGATGGTATATGGCGATTCGATGACTGTAGGTAGTTCTCCAGACAAACCATGTGCAAGGCGATAAGCATCACCCCATGCCTCGGGTTTACCCGCTTGGGTGAAATCAGCATTGTAGGTAGCTGCCGCTGCACAGGTGAAGAAGGCTGTCGTACTATAGCGCCAATTGACTTCGGCACTGATAGGGAGACCTGCCGCAGAAGATACCTCCTGCAGGTAATTGCCTAACCATAGCCAACCAGATTTGGTATCAGTAAGCATTTGGCTAATGTCGCATCCTTGGGTATTGCCGTAATAGAGGAAGTTGCTTATCTCGCGGGTTGTAGCAATAGATTGTGAGAAATACGTGTTGTATCCGTCTTTAAATGATGCCATTAAATCATCGTTGCTTGGCACTTCACCGCCAGGAATAATACCGCCATTGAGTACCCATGTGACGATATAAATCTCTTTGTCGGAGTCAGGATTGCTGTATTGCCAAATAGCATAGATAGTGCCCTTGTAGCCCGCAGGTATGCTGGTCATAGAGGTACCATCTCCGCGAGGGTTGTCGTACCATCCTACGAATACATCCCCCTCCTTCTTTGGTGTTGGTAGGGTGTAGGTGGCTTTGACAGAAGAGGGCAGCGTTGCACTGGTGCCCATGGCAATCTGGTAGGCTTCGCCCCAAGCTTCAGGTTTGCCAGCTTGAGAGAAATCGGCTGTAGCAACCAGTTGATTGCCTTGCACGGTACCATCATTGCAATTGAAGAAGGCATGTACATGCCAACGCCATGCGCTCTCAGTATCAAGTGTCTTACCTTGTGCATTGGCTACAGATAGAACATAATCGCCGAGCCACTTATACTCGGACTTAGTGTTGGTCATAATGTCTTGCATCTTGGCATTGGCAAAAGTGGCCACATTCTCAATGGTCTGATCGGAGCGATTGAGTCCATAATAGGTATTGTAGTATGGCTTGAAAGTAGCCCATAGTTCTTCGTTGGTAGGCACGTCACCGCCAAGGATAATTCCGCCGTTGAGTACCCATTTGATGTCCACGTTGATATTAGGTTCAGTGCCTTGACCAGACTCCAGAAATATCTGTGGATAGGTGGTGGTATTAGCAGTGACCGTTACATTTTGGGTGTAGTCCTTGTATCCCTGTGCGTGTACGGTGAGGGTGTACTGACCAGGGGTGAGATTTTCGAAAACAAAAATTCCGTTGTAGTTGTTGTCGGTGATATAGTAGTCTTGGTCCTTGAGCATGCGTTTCACATAGTGGTAGCACTCGGTCTTGATGACCTCGCCACTGGCGTTGCGCAGTACGACTTTAGCTCCGTGGATAGGGGCATACTTGTCATTGGTGCTGGAGTTGTAGGTATAGAGCGAGTGATTGATGCTTTTCTCTTTGGTGCGCACGGCTCCCATGATATAGCCCTTGGTGTCTTTGGCCGTTCCAAAATAGTCCACGATACCACGGAAATAGCGTAATCCTTCTTGGCAGCACCAGTCGGGGTTGAGCGCACGGTGGCGCGATGGTTGGTAGGTGTGGAAATAACCCTCCGATAGGAAACCCGGTGCGCTGTGCTTGAGCACACCGAGCTTGTCGGAACCGTAGAAGGATGTCACACCGCGTACGTTGCGGCTGTTGCTATAGGAGGTGTAGTATTCGAAACCACACTTATTGATCTCCACGAGTCTGTCCCAGGATGCATTGGCGCGCGCCTTGCTGCCCGTGACCCTTTCGGTAGCATCGGTACCGCGATAGAGAATGATAGGATAGTTGGTGCTAGTGCCTTCGGAAGCCGCGTTGGAGTGGATGGAGATAAAATAATCAATGTTGTTGGCTTCTACTTCTTCACAAATCTCTGATAGTTTTTTGTTGTACTGATTGTTTGCAGTGCTGGTAGAGCCCGCAGGACCATTTGCTGTGCGCGACATGATAACAGTATAACCGCCTGCCTCTTGCAGTTTGTCGCGCAGGTAGAGACCTTTCCAGAGGTTGGTGTTGGATTCGTAGAAACCGAGCGTGTCGGGCATACCCGTGGACGACAGATTAGGATAGGGGATAGTAGCCATAGGACGGCAGTTGGCACACCAACTACCATGACCAGGGTTGATATAGACGCGCTTGTTGGCGGCAAAGGATGCAGTAGTAATGCAAATGAGAAGAAGTAGCAGTGTTTTTTTCATATTCTTAGGTATTATCTAGATAATATAGATAGTGTAGAAAATACAGAAAAATGATAAAAAGGTAGGGGTAAAGCCCCATGGGATTACCCCTACCTTGGAAAGTCATCTTATTTGATTAAGTATGATTGACCGTTTTGAATAACGATACCTTTGTAGGTTTTATCTACCAAACGACCAAGAACATCGTACATAGGAGCATTGAGGTTGAGGGTTGCCTCGGTAGCAGTGTTCTCAATATTTGTAGCGTAGTTACCAACTACTACTGTCAGGGCTTGCTTAGCAGGAACTACAGTTACGTTCTCCTCCTTTGGCAAGCTAACGATATGGATACCCGCGTCGCCAGAGCAGATGATGTTACCTGCGTAATCCCAGTTCATTTGACGGATAGCAGAAATACCGTGCTTGATGGTATAGCGGAGTGCCATAACTGGTTTGTCGCCTTCCCATGTGATGTCAAATACGAGGAATTGCATATCACCATCGTTGAATACCATAACAGACTCGTCAGCAGATACTACATAACCACCAGCGTTAGAACCAGTGATGATCTCTTTGTACTCGTCAGAAGCAGAAGACATTTGCTCGGTGCCGTCGTTCGAGTAGAACTTGAGAGAAGTAGCGCTAGAGTTGTTGTTACCAGAAGTACGAACTTGACTTACGAAGAAGCCGTGACTGGTACCCCATGGGTTACCCTCAGTGTTAGATTGACCAGTGAGTGTGTAAACTGCGCTTGGAGCAGTCTCCCAAGAGTGGAGGATAGTACCATCCTCTTGGCCGATATTGTAAACGGCCATACCGTTTGCAGGCAATGTACCCTTAGCATCCTCGTTGTAAACGAACAGCTTAACTTCCTCGCCGTTGTCATATACATGGCAACCAGGGGTAGAAGAACCAGTGTAAACGCCACCATTGTTGAATGCACCATTGCTCTCGCGTGTACCTGCGAAGAATTGGGTGAATGGTTGGGTCATATCAGCGGTGTTAGCCATGAAGATACCAGAGTGACCATCAGCCCAGTCAGCGATATAGAGGTAACCCTCGCGGTCCATAGAGATACGAGTTGGGTTGCCAAACTTCTCTTCGCCACCCTTGTAAACCTCGGTGTTTTGCTTAGCGAGGTTGTGGTCGAACTCCCAGATACCGCTCTTAGGAGCGTTAGCAGAAGAAGATGAACCTGCGCGGTGCATGATATAGATCTTACCGAAGTTATCCAACTCTGGGTTGGTGCTTACAGCGTTGAACAAGCGAGAAGTACTTGACTCGATGAGGGTCTTGTCAGAAGCGATGATACCGAAGTTAGCGATAGCGCCACCGTCCAACTTAACAGCCCATGTGAGTTCTTGACCGTCAGTACCTGGCAATGTGTTGGCAGCTACGGTGATAGCGTTAGCACCCTTAACCACCTCTACAGGCAATGTGCCCACCTCTTCGCCAGCAGCGTAGAATACCAACTCAGCAGCTATTGCATTTGCGTTAGCATCGAAGGTAAATACATAGTTAGCACCATCAGCAACCACATTGAGGTTGTAAGCTACGATAGCAGGCACAACTGGTTGAGTTACGCCAGCGGTAGTAAAGCTATACATCTTGTTGTCAACGAGCAAGTAGAGATAGAGGTCAGCGCCTTTCACCTTAGCAGAAGCAGCAGCGTAAGTAGCCTCAACAGGTTCAGCCAAGGTGGTGTTGGTAGTCTTGATGACCTTAGCTACGTCCAAACCGTCGGTGATGTCCAATACTTGTACGCCAGTTACCTTGCCGTCAGCGTCGGTTGTAGGAGCAGCCATGAGGGCCTTGCCAGCATACTTGAAGTAGGTAGCACCGTTGAACTTCACGTGCATCAAGTCTGCAGAGATTTGACCGAGTGGAGTAGGATCCACATTTTGAGCATCTGGTAAGCGGAACTCGTTAGGAGTAACCTTGTCAGCATCCATGATGAAATCTTTCTTTTCGCCGCGTGGAGAGAGGGTGAATTGGATATTCTCACCATCGCGAGTACCGTCGTGAACAGGATTCTCATCCAATGCGATTGAGTTACCGTAGAAGATATAACTTGGAGTACCATCGGTTACGGTGTAGCAAGAGTAGCGGAATGTACCACCACCACTGGTAGCGTTGTAGTGACGAGCAGATACCAATACTTGGCAATCTTTGCTTTCGCCTCTTACAGCCAAGGTATAACCTACATCACTGCGGTAAGAGTTAGCACCGTCTTGTGCGGTAAACCATACGCGTGCATCGCCTGCGAGGTTATCCCAAATATAGAAGTACTTGGTACCGCGTTTGTAATCAGCATCTACTTGGGCATCGCTATATTGGCAACGAACATAGTTCACACCTACCAATTTGCCATCGCAAGTGAGTGCGATATCAGAGAGTGCGAGGTAGTCGCCCTTGTTATCAGGATCAACAGGATTGATACCCATAATAGAGATGGTGTCAATAGTATTCAAGCTGCTATTGATGAGGTAGATATGAGGTGTACCGTCTTCTTCGTGAGAAAGAAGGATAGTAGAGTCACCGCTTTGGAGGGTGCGCTTAACAGTACCCTTGATCACCTCTGTATAGTCGCGATCAGCCTCTTGAGTCATCTCAAATACGCTTGGGAGACCAAGGTATGCAGGTTGTACAGGATTTGGATAATCCTCATAAACGATTGTTGGAGGAGTCCATGTGGTATCTACCAAGTAGATCATTGAATAGGTAGTCTCGTTAGCCTTTACAGAGAAAGGAACCTTATACTCGTCAGCGAGTGGGAAGAAACCTTCGCAGTTAGCGTCGAGTGAGTAGTCATCGCCTGGCTCAAGACCCTCGAATACGAAGATACCGTTGTACATGGTGTCCACATTGTAGCGAGCTACCTCTACACCACCTTTCTTCAAGATAACCTCAGCACCATTACATGGTACCCATTGGTCGTTAGACTTAGGAGTATAGGTGTAGAGCTTGTGGCTCATCTTGTTGTATTGGTCTTTTACTGTACCTACAATATAACCTACAGTCTCTTTGTCAGCGCCGTAGTAGTTGATGATACCGCGGTAGTAATCCAGACCCTCCATGTGGCAATAGTCTTGGTTGAGTGCACGGTGACGAGCTGGTTGATAAGTGTGGAAGTAACCCTCTGACAAGAAACCAGATGCACCATGTTTCAATACACCAAGGTAACCCTTATAAGTCTTACCATTGATAGTCAAGGTAGAAGTAGAACCATAGAAGTTCCAGTCACCACGGATATTGAGGTTAGTAGAAGATGGTACATCGATACCAGCCTTCATGATTTTGAGTTTCTCCTCGTTGCAGAATTTAGCTTTCTCGTAGCTACCCTCTACATACTCAGCACCATCTACAGCGTTAGCACCAGAATATGCATCTGGACCACGATAGAGCATCAATGGGAAGTTAGCGGTACTACCCTCAGAGTTTGCATTAGAGTGTACAGAGATGAAGTAGTCGATATTGTTAGCCTCAACCTCCTCGCAAATCTCAGAGAGGTTACGGTTATACTTCTCGTAGTCTGGGTGATTACGATAACCACATTCAAAACTCCATACTTCAGGCAAGGCAGGAACATGAATCTCTTCACCATTTTTTGTATATATATAGGCAGTATCACGCATAGGATCATTGTTCTTTCCGTATCCATATTTGTAATCTGGATAGTCACCATCTACCATAGTATATGGCCAAGGACCAGATTGTGTACGAGAGTAGAATACAGTAGCACCTGCAGCCTCGAGTTTCTCGCCGAGGTACAAGCACTTCCACATATTGGTGTTAGACTCGTAGAAACCGAGTGTATCTGGCATACCAGTTTTTGGTAATGCTGGATAAGGGATAGTAGCCATAGGGCGGTCGTTAGGGCCAAAGCTACCGTGACCAGGGTTCACATAAATACGTTTGCCAGTCAAATCAGCAGCAGACATCGAAACGGTAAGCAGCACTGCTGCAAGAACCATAAATATCTTTTTCATAACGCGTTAGCTTATTTTACGTTCAACAAATAAGTTTCACCTTCGATAGTAGAGAATACAATCATATTCTCAGCAGTGTAAGGATACATAGCAATCATGTTACTATTGGTCAATGTTTGCATTTTGCCATCCAATGTATAAGCAACGATAGCAGAAGCGGTGGTGAAGTGACCATCATCCTCGTCAGCCATAGCTATGAGGGTATTGTTGTTATACCACTTAGCAGCACGACAATCGCGAGCAATAAAGTGTGGATTAGAACCGTCGATGTTAGCTACCCAGCAACCGTTACCAGCTACATAGTAGCAGATTTTCTTGCCGTCAGGAGATACAGAAGGCCAAATGTAGCTCTCGTTCATACCATTAGGAGCCAAAGTGGTGGTGAGGCCATTGTGTGTCAAAACAATCAAGCGATCCTTGATACTAACAGTAGTGAGGTTGTCAGAGGTTGCCATATGTTTCAGGTCGCGTTGACCACGAGCCACTACATGTTGGCGTTGGTTGTACATGTTGAGGCGTACAACTTTGTTTTGGCGCAAGTTGTTGCGGTCGAGAGTTGTCTCGCGATACACGAGCTCTTGACCATTGTTGCTCACTTGCACATTGTAGCCAGCACCAGCAGCGTCGGTGATGGTGGTGAGTGCTTGACTCTCAAGGTCATAGCGTTGCAGACCTTGGTTAGAACCACTGGTGAGAAGAATGTAATCACCTGCAGGACTGATACCTGCTACCTTCATGTCTGCTTGCGCAGCGATAGGTAGTTGTTGCATAGATACTACTTCGAGTACCTGTGCGCTGGCAGCTAGACTCAAAAGGCAAGCTGCCACAAAAAGCATTGTTTTTTTCATGCGTTTTTGATTTAAAAGTTAATAATAATGGTTAATTATTTGTTTTATCGAATAATTTTAATTCGTTGTCCGTTTTGCTCTATAATAAACACACCCTTTCCTACAGTATGTATATCCATTCCAACCATACGGCCCATCACATCATAGATTCGCATGACCTTGTCAGTAATTACCTGTTCTACAGTTGTATGTATGCCGTCCCATTTGGCATAGAGCGTTCCTACCCAACCAGCAGGAATAGCCAATACCGCTTCTCCCTCAAAAGTGGCAGTGGTGTACCAACCCAAGAACGCATATCCCATAGGGTGGGTAGGTGTGGGGAGAATATAGGTCTCTGTGACTTGTGAAGGCAGTTGCATATCGGTTTCGCCAATGCTGCCATAGTATGGTCCCCATGCCGCAGGTTTACCCGCCTCACTAAAGTCCGCCGTAGAACCTGCACGATAGCCGTCCACACGGTAGGCAGCGTCGGTACAGTTGAAGAAAGAGTAGAGGTGGTAGCGCCAGTCGTTGTCCGTGCTGATACTAAAGCCATCCGCAGTAGCTACACCTAGTATATAATCGCGTAGCCATGTCCAGCTGGTGTGATTGGTCATGAAGTCGGTTGCCAGACCTTGTCCTACCGAGTTGATCCACGTGAAGCCCAGCACATCCTCTATGTCGCGGTCGCTAGATGGCACAAACTTGCTACCATAGAGCGCAGTATAGTGCGCTACATAGTCGGGTTTCCATTGCTCCCACAGTTCTTCGTTGGTGGTCGGCACGTCTATCTTGATCTCGCCGCCATTGAGCACCCAGGTGATCTCAGTGGCGCTAGGGTCCGACTCTGGGAAATTACCCTCGTTAATGATAGCCGCCTCGTGCTCTACGCCATAGCGGTCGTAGCTGCATACCGCGATAGTCATTCCTTGCCAATTAGCTATCTGGTTGAGTGACAGTTCTTTGCCATATACTATGCCTTGTAGATACTCGCCCGTCTTCTGTGCCGTTGCCAAGTCTAGTCCCATAGGGTAGGCATATACCGTAAAGCGCTCTGCGGTGGGGTGTTCCCACTGGAGCATATTATTCTCCACGCGCAAGTTCTCGGGTGCAGAGAGTTGCTCGGTTACTTTCCAATCCATAGCAGGCATTAGTGCCTTGTGGTTGAAGTGCGATGCTTGGAGATCTTGGTACATCTTGCAGTAGGCGGTGGTGTTGTAGAATACAGAGCCATTATAGCCCGAAGATAGGTTGGCGCGGTTCACATCGATTTGGTCTTGTATCTCACCAACGCCATCATCATATCCCTTGTAGCCATCGTATGCGTGGTAAGCAGCTTGTGATACGCAGAAATGCACTTTTTTGCCATCAGGCAATTGGTTAGAGAAGTGTTCGCACACATCTTTTGCCCACCATTTGCAGAGTACATCGTAGTCTTGTCCCACATAGTCGCGCGACCAATAGAGTTGTGGATTGATATAGTCCACATAGCCATGCTTCACCCATTCCACAGGGTTGCATGCCTGTATATCGTAGTCATCCAGACCGGTGATACCGCTAGGCAGTGTGATGCCATATGCCTGAGCAGCTTTTTTCTGTGTGGTCCAGATACCAAAAGTACCCATACCAAAGCGTACCCATGGTTTGGTGGCCTGTAGGCTGTCATAGAGCATCTTTATGCAGTCGTCCACATTGCTGCGGCGCCAGTCATCATCCGTGCCGTATTTTTGGTTTACGTCCACCACATTGTCGGGTTTGTACAAGGCCTTGGATGCAGCATCTTCGGTAGTCGTACCGCCATAAGGATAGAAATAGTCATCCATCACAATACCGTCCACATCGTAGTTATTGACAATTTCCATCAACACCTTAATTACATACGCGCGCGCCTGCGGGTAGCCTGGGTCGATGATTTGTCCGCTAAACGAACCATTGTCGTATTTGATAATCCACTCGCCTGCGTGCTCTAATAGCTGATCATCGCTAGGTAGCGTACCGCTGCTAGTTGCACGGAAAGGATTCACCCACACATGCAACTCCAGTCCGCGCTTGTGCGCCTCCTCGATGGCGAATGCCAATGGGTCGTATCCAGGGTCTTTGCCGCGCGTGCCTGTCAGTGCTGCCGACCATGGCTCGTACGATGACTTGTACATGGCATCGCAGAGCGAACGCACTTGCAGGTAGCAAGCGTTCATGTTGCCTGCTTGTAGTTTATCGAGTATGGTAGTGAGTTCTTGTTGTTGTTTCAGACGTGAAGCATCTTTATTTGGCCAGTCGATACTAGTCACAGTAGCCAGCCATGTGGCACGAAACTCATACTTGGGTTCGTTGGCGAAGAGTGTGAGTGAGGCAGCCAACAAGATGATTGAGAAAATAAATCGAAGATGTTTCATGGTAGAAAGTGTGTGTTATAGAGGGATTAATTGTTTGTGCCATAATACTCCTGTGGTGGTTAGTAGAATGGTAAGTGTGAGATATATGATGCCTGAGGCGGTGGAGGGTTTGCGCATTGGCAGCAGGAGTAGTAATGCAGTGAGCAGAAAGACACCGCTAAAGGTAAGCCACTGCCATGCAGACAGGTGGGGGATATTCTCCAACCAGAGCCATTCTAACCAACCTAAGAAGTGCAATACTGTCATGAGTATGATGCGTACTGCGATAGCAATGAGCGAAGCAAACCATACGCGCCAAGTCATTAGTCCTTTGAAGATCAAGTAGCCCCAAATAAGAAGGATACCTGTCATGATAGTGCTTTGTAGTGGGGCGAAGAAGCAACATATGAGTGTAGATAGGAAGGCTTCTTCGGTGGCCTCGTGGTGGTAGTCTGTTCGCAGCAATGTCAAGATTGCCAATAGCATACCCATTATCACGAACTGCGTTTGCCAGCATGTATGCAGAGCTGGTATAGCGGACATGGCAAACCAATAGGTACTGCCTACGAAAGGCGAAGGTAGGTTGGTCTCTCTGCCTCGGTAGAAGCATTGAGTGATGAGTAGCGCGTTGGTGATGGTGAGCAGGAGGGTAACGACCTTAGGTATGAGGTACTCTTGCTCAAAGAATGATGGCACCCATATAGCCACGCCAAGAACGATCAGGATAATCGTTCTTAGCATGCTATCTTGGGCTATATTCTTCAGGAAGTATCTCATGGTTTTAATTAAAATGGGGTCCCCACGAAGCTCGTGGCTGAGTGGGGAAAGCGGAGGCAGCCGTCGCAAAGAATGACGTGAGCGTCATTCTTTGCGACCGGCTTGCCGAACGCGTTAGAATCCGCAGCGCTTCATGTGGTGCTTAGGATCGGCGTCCTTGCCGCGGAACTCTTGGTAGAGCAATGCCGCGTCGCGTGTGCCACCTTGCTCCAAGAGGCGAGCAAACTTCTTCGCCATCTCAGGGTTGAAGATGTCACCAGTCTCCTCGAAAGCTGCAAACGCATCTGCATCCAATACGGCTGCCCATGTGTAGCTGTAATAACCAGCTGCGTAACCTGTGGTGAAGATGTGGTTGTAGAAAGTAGAGCGATAGCGAGTGATGATCTCAGGAATCATCTGCATCTTCTTCATAGAAGCCTCTTCGAATGCGTTTACATCAAACGCCTCGGTGGTAGTCATCTTGTGATAGTCCATGTCGAGGATGGATGAACTGAGCAACTCAGTTTGTACGAAGCCTTGGTTGAAGGTGCCAGCCTTGTTGATCTTAGCCACCAACTCCTCTGGGATGAGTTCGCCTGTTTGGTAGTGGAACGCATAGGTCTTCAGCACCTCTGGGTGGTAGCAGTAGTTCTCCATGAACTGTGAAGGGAGCTCCACGAAGTCGCGTGGGGTATTGGTACCTGCCAATGATTGGTAGGTAGCTTTTGACATGAGGCCGTGCAATGCGTGACCGAACTCGTGGAACAATGTCTCTACATCGTCCATAGAGAGCAGAGATGGGTTGCCTGCAGTAGGTTTGTTGAAGTTACCTACGTTGATGATCACAGGACGGTGATCCACACCGTTGGCATCGATGTATTGGTTGCAGATATTGTTCATCCATGCACCTGGGCGTTTGCCAGCGCGTGGGAAGTAGTCGGTATAGAGGATACCTACAAGATTGCCGTCTGCGTATGTCACTTTGAACACCTCTACCTCTGGGTTATAGACAGGCATATCCTCGAGTTTCTCGAAGTTGAGGCCAAAGAGTTTGTTTGCCAAACCAAACGCACCCTTGCGCACATTGTTCAATTCGAAGTATGGCTTCAACTCCTCCTCGTTGAGAGCGTATTTCTCTACACGGAGTTTCTCTGCATAATACCACCAGTCCCATGGTTGGAGTTTCTCACCTGGGAGGTCTTTGTTCATCATCTTTTGCAGCTCAGCAGCTTCGCGCTTAGCAGCAGCGAGGCTTGGACCCCATACAGACTCTAAGAATGCGTCCACGGTCTTGGCATCGTGTGCCATGCAGTCAGCGAGGATATAATCAGCAGGGTTGGTGTAGCCAAAGAGTTGTGCTTTCTCCACGCGCAGTTGCATGGTTTTGATGATAATATCCTTGTTGTCATTCTCGTTGTCGTGGTTGCCACGGGTGGTGTACGCCATCAGCAGTTCTTTGCGCAGATCGCGGTTCTCGCAGTATTGGAGTACTGGGGTGAAGCTGGTGCGCTTAGGGGTAAAAAGCCATGCATCAGGGCGACCAGCAGCAGTAGCCTCTTCTTTGGCTGCGGCTTTGGCGCTCTCAGGAAGACCCTTGAGCTCCGCCTCATCGGTGATGAAGAGTTGGTAGGCATTGGTCTCTGCTACGACGTTGTTGCTGAATTGAAGTTCCAGCAGGCCGAGCTCTTGGTTGATCTCTTTGAGACGTGCTTTCTTGTCCTCTGGCAGGTTAGCGCCGTTGTTGGCGAAAGACTTGAAAGTCTCGGTCAGCAGACGCATTTGCTCGTCGTTGAGACCGAGTGTCTCGCGCGCATCATATACGGCTTTCACGCGTTGGAAGAGGGCGTCGTTGAGGATAATTCCGTCGCTGAGGGCAGAGAGTTTAGGTGACAGTTCTGCAGCGATAGCGTTCATCTCATCGTTGCCGTCAGCTTCGATGACGTTGAAGAATACACCTACTACTTTGTTGAGGAGCTCGCCGCTGCGGTCGAGTGCCTCAATGGTGTTGGCGAAGGTAGGTGCCTCAGGGTTATTAGCGATAGCAGCAATCTCTGCTTCGTTCTCTGCGATAGCTTTCTCAAAAGCAGGCAGATAGTGTTCGATTTTCACTTGGTCGAAAGCAGGTACACCATAAGGAGTGTTCTGCTCTACGAGCAATGGGTTCTCGTTTTTAGTACATGCCATAAGCGTTACGAGCGCAAGGCTCAAGAAAAGGATTTTTTTCATATGTTGTTATGCTTTCTTAATGATACAATTGATAGTATAGCCGTCCATCTCCAGGGCGGTGCCGTCGGTCAAACCATCTACCAAAACAAGTGAGGTAGCGAGGACTTGCGAAGCGATATACTCGTTGCAGTTCGTCACTGCTGCGGCTATCTCCTCGCGGTTTTCCAGCTGCACGGCGATGCGGTCGGTGATCTCCAAACCAGAGGACTTGCGCAGGTTCTGAATACGGTTGATGAGTTCGCGTGCGATACCTTCTTCGATGAGGGCAGGGGTGAGTTCAATATCAAGAGCGATCGTAATAGTACCGTTGTTAGCTACGAGCCAGCCTGGCATATCTTCGGTGATGATATC
Source organism: Paludibacteraceae bacterium (assembly GCA_017384225.1). Classification (GTDB taxonomy): domain Bacteria; phylum Bacteroidota; class Bacteroidia; order Bacteroidales; family Paludibacteraceae; genus Colicola. The sequence continues at coordinate 509 of JAFNUD010000012.1, read as the reverse complement.
CACATCCTCTGCGACAAGCGCATAGTTGCAAAGTTCAAAAGTTCCAGAGGTTTCAAAGGTGGCAATATCGTCTTGGTTCATTTGGGCAATGGCAGCAGCGAGTTGCTTCATCATACCGCCGACTTTCTTGCCCAGTACCTTGAAGTTAGGTTTGATCTTCTTCACGAGTTTGATCTCGGAATCCTCTGCACGCACGATGACAAGTTCCTTGACATTCACCTCGCTCTTAATGAGGTCTTCTACGCGGAGCAATGCCTCGAGGGTCTCTTGGTCTGGCGCAGGGATAACGGCTTTCTGGAGTGGTTGGCGCACGTTCTTCTCTGCACGCTTGCGGAGCGAGAGAATCATAGAGGTGGCTTGTTGTGCGAGTGACATACTGCGCTCCAGCTCGAGGTTGATGAGCTCCTCGTCGGCTACAGGCCATTGGCTAAGGTGAACGGTCTCGCCTGTCAAGTCGCGGTAGAGGCGGTCGCCATAGAATGGTGCGTTAGGCGCCATGAGTTGGGCTA
>JAFNUD010000110.1 GCA_017384225.1 Paludibacteraceae bacterium | reverse complement strand
GCGTTGGTGTGCAATGATTGGGTGTGACCCAAAGCAGCACCCATAGCCTCGATACAGGTACGACCTACGTTGTTGAATGGATCTTGCTCGGTGAGTGACCAACCAGATGTTTGGCTGTGGGTACGGAGAGCCATAGATTTAGGGTTCTTCGCACCGAAAGACTTAACAATCTTAGCCCACAACATACGACCAGCACGCATCTTAGCGATCTCCATGAAGTGGTTCATACCGATAGCCCAGAAGAATGACAAGCGTGGAGCGAAAGTATCCACGTCCATACCTGCGTTCACACCAGCACGGAGGTACTCCATACCGTCAGCGAGGGTGTAAGCCAACTCGATATCTGCGGTAGCACCTGCCTCTTGCATGTGGTAACCAGAGATAGAGATAGAGTTGAACTTAGGCATGTTTTGTGAAGTATATTCGAAGATATCAGCGATAACCTTCATTGAGAACTTAGGAGGATAGATATAGGTGTTACGCACCATGAACTCCTTGAGGATATCGTTTTGGATAGTACCAGCCATCTCCTCGAGTTTAGCACCTTGCTCCAAACCTGCGTTGATGTAGAACGCAAGGATAGGAAGAACGGCACCGTTCATAGTCATAGACACAGACATCTTGTTCAATGGAATACCAGCGAACAACACTTTCATATCCTCGAGTGAGCAGATAGATACACCTGCTTTACCTACGTCACCTACCACGCGCATGTTGTCGGCGTTGTAACCACGGTGGGTAGGAAGGTCGAATGCTACTGACAGACCCTTTTGACCAGAAGCCAAGTTACGGCGATAGAACGCGTTAGACTCCTCAGCTGTAGAGAAACCAGCGTATTGGCGGATAGTCCAAGGACGCAATGGGTACATCGCGCTATAAGGGCCACGGAGGAATGGAGGAATACCAGAAGCGTAGTTGAGGTGCTCCATACCTTGGAGGTCTTCTTTTGTATATACAGGCTTAACGTCGATGAGCTCAGGGGTCTTCCAGTTAGCCTCGTTAGCTCCTTCTACTTTAGAAGCAGCTACTTTTTTGATATCAATATCTTTAAAATTAGGTTTCATAGTTGCTTACTTATTAAGGAGTTGTGCATTGAATTTCTTAAGCGTCTCGAGAACGTTAACGCGAACGTTGATGAAGTTCTCGATACCGAGTTTTTGCAAGTCTTCTGTGCAAGCAGGAGCACCAGCAACAACGAAGACTTCCTTAGCGCCTTCAAGTTGGAGCCATGCTTGTGGAGCGTATACAGCATACTCGTCGTCGCTAGAGCAAAGAACGATGATGTCTGCTTTAGCCTTGCGAGCAGCCTTGATACCCTCAGCTACGGACTTAAAGCCGTTGTTGTCAATCACCTTGTAACCAGCGCAAGCGAAGAAGTTGCAAGAGAATTGTGCACGAGCAATACGCATAGCCAAGTTACCGATAGTAAGCATGAACGCTACTGGTTGTTTCTTAGCAGCCTCAGTCTCAAGACGCAAAGCCTCGAACTCCTCAGCAGCACGAGCTACTGGCAATGTAGCGATAGCGTTCTCAGGTTTAGCGCAGCAGCAGCCGCAAACTACCTCTTTAATCTTCTTACCTGCCTTCTCGGTGAAGTTAGGGAATTGGTTAGAACCAAGGATCACCTCTTTGCGTTTAGCTACGTCAGAAAGACGTGCCTTCAAAGTAGCAGCCATAGCCTCTTGTACCTTACCTGCAGCAACGAGCTCGTACATACCACCCTCCTCTTGGATAGCGAGGAATTGCTTCCAAGCCTCCTCTGCGATAGAGTTGGTGAGGTTCTCGATGTAGTATGAACCAGCAGCTGGGTCAACTACTTTGTCGAAGTGTGACTCTTCCTTGAGGAGGAGTTGTTGGTTGCGAGCGATACGCTCAGCGAACTCGGTTGGCTCCTCATAGGTAGCGTCGAATGGAGTAACCACGATCTCATCTACACCAGCGAGTGCAGCAGACATGGTCTCAGTTTGGGTACGAAGCATATTTACGTATGCATCGAAGATAGTCATATTGAAGCGGCTTGTCTCAGCGCTTACGTTCATCTTAGCAGCCTCTTTCAATGCAGCGGTGAACACCGGAGCTTTGTATGCCTCTACGATCTTAGCCCAAAGGAGGCGAGCAGCACGGAACTTAGCGAGCTCCATGAAGTAGTTGCCACCAATACCCATGTTAAAGCGGATAGAGCGAGCTGCGAGGTAGTTAGGAAGACCAGCCTCAGTCATCATAGTCATATACTCAGCACCCCAAGCGAGCGCGTAAGCCAATTCTTGTGCGCAGTATGCACCAGAGTTGTTCAATGCAACAGAGTTAACACCTACCACGCGGAAGTTAACGAGAGTCTTAGCAGCCTTAACGGTAGCTACGATCTTCTCTGCTACTTGCTCTTTGGTAAGAGGTTTGCCCTTGAGGAGCATGTTCTTGATAGGGTCAACGTTGATGCTACCAGTTACAGCCTTGAAGTCGTAACCGCTACGGCCTACGAGGCGAACGAGGATGTTAGCAAGCTCAGGAGCTTTGCAAGCGCATACATTGAAGTTGATTGCTACTGCATCGAGTTTGATACCCTCAAGGAGAGTCTTGATGTAGCGATAAGAAAGTTTCTCTGCGTTCAAGCAGAAACCGAGAGAGTTTACGCCCTTGTTCAAGATGTCAAGCGCTTTAGCGTTCGCCTTGCGTGCATTCTTGGTAGCGCAAATGTTTTGACGGATAGCCCACTCATTGTGGGTTTTGGTACCGCGCACGTAAGGGAATTGACCTGGTGCAGATACGGTAGTCTTAAGACCTTTGAGGTCCTCTTGACGGTAGTAAGGCTGTACGTTGAAGCCTTCTGAAGTGCGCCATACGAGCTTCTTATCGAAGTCAGCGCCTTTGAGGTCAGCTACGATTTTCTCCTTCCATGCCTTTGAAGAGATGGCTGGGAATTCGGCTAACATGTTCAATTTTTCTTCTGCCATGATTTTTGGAGTTAATATTTAATAATTATATAGTTAATATTCTCAAATATATGTTTTTTAGCACATTTTTGCTCGCCAAAGCGGCGAAACTACATATTTCGCGACAAAGGTACTAAAAAAAAAGCATGTCTGCAAGAAAAATCGCAGAAAATTTATTTTTACTGCAATTTTTCTTGCTAACATGCTCTAATCAAAGCGTTATAAAGTTACCATGGAGGGGTACAGCGAAAACACTTGTACCTACAAAATTGTTGCAATGACAAGTTGGTATTCTTGCGTACACGTATCCAAATTTTATTAACCCAATTTTCACACCAGAGCATAAAACGGCTTTTATAAACAGGGACAGTCATTGCCACCTTAGTTGATGCGTTTAGAAATGATATTCCAATTGATTATGCGCCATACATTTACCATGTAATCTACTTTTCGGTTTTGATAATCTAGGTAATATGCATGTTCCCAAAGATCAATGGTTAGAATAGGTTTTAATGCGTATCTAAGTGGATTATCCCCGTTTGGTAAAGCCATTACTTGCATTTGACCTTCTGTATTCATCGTCAGCCATACCCACCCTGACCCAAAGAATGACTTGCCAATTTCGTTCATTTGTTCACACATTTTTTCTAATGAGCCAAATGATTGCTCTATCAGAAAAAGCAGTTCGCCAGAAGGTAGTTTGGCATTTTTTGTGGGTAAAAACTGCTCGAAGAATAATTGGTGATTAAGCACTTGTCCTGCATTGTTTGCAATCGGACCTTCAGGTGCTTTTCGCACGACATCTTCGATACTCAATCCCTCAAAATGTGAACCATTCAGCATTTTGTTGAGATTGTCAATATAGGTCTGAAAATGCTTGCCATAGTGGTAAGCCATCGTTTTTTCGCTCATCATAGGAGCGAGATCGGAGAATTGATAACCCAATTCGGGGAGTCGGAAAGGATTCGTTTTCATAGTTAAGTAATTATCATGTAGCACCACTTGTGCCACATGATAATACAAGCAAATAGTATGCCAAAGTGTTCTAATACAGTGATAACCCAACGACAATTTCTAATTGGGCGGGGATAACCTTACCTTAAGCGCAGGAATCCTATACCAAATCGCTTCACAGCAGCTCGTTCAAGTTCCTCCCTAACGGATGGATCGGCTATGCTAATAAGTGCTTTTGCACGCTCTGCCAATGGCAGGTTACGCAGATAGACAATGCCATGTTCCGTAGCTATATACTGCGCTTGGAAACGTGTAGTTACCACACCTGCACCAGGTGCAAGATTAGCTACAATCTTGCTCTGCCCTTTGCTTGTCATGCTCGGTAGAGCAATAAAACATTTACCACCTTCGGAGAGTGAAGCACCATACATAAAATCATGCTGACCACCCACACCCGAGATAATAGTTTCGCCTATTGAATCAGCACAAATCTGCCCTGTCAGATCCACCTCAATAGCAGAATTGATTGCCATTGCTTTCGGATTTTTGCGGATGTTTTGAGGATCATTGGTGAATGCTACGTCGCGAATAATAAAGTCTGGATTATTATCCATATATTCGTACAGATGTTTCGAACCAAGTACCAAACTGCCTAAAGATTTGCCTGGATAAATTTTCTTAAGCGAGTTATCAATGATGCCTTTCTGAATGAGTGGCAATACGCCATCTGTGATAGCTTCGGTATGTAGTCCAAGATGCTGGTGACTGCCCAAGGCATTGATGACAGCATTGGGGATGCCCCCTACTCCAATCTGGAGTGTAGCTCCATCAGGAATCTCATTAGCGATAAAATTACCTATGCGGGTCTCTACTTCGGTAGGCACTGGCGTTGGAACTTCTACCAAAGCTTCGTCTCCACGACACATGGCAGCCAATTGACTAACATGGATCACTGGATCTCCAAAGGTGCGAGGCATGTATTTATTGACTTGCGCTATGACCTTCTTTGCACATTCGGCTCCTGAGAAAGCAATATCAGCTGAAATGCCATAAGAGCAATATCCATTTTCATCTGGTTCACTCACATTCAAAAATGCTACATCCACAGGCACTTGCCCACTACGAAAGAGAAATGGTACTTCGCCCAAAAAACAAGGAATAGTGTCTGCGACACCATCTTTCATTGCTTGACGCAGATTATTAGGGACAAATATATTGAGTGCTCTAAACGAGTCCATCAGTTCGCGCTTAGCGTAGGGTGCAGGTTCGGGATGGATACCAAAACCACTGATGACCGTGACATTGCGTAGTTCGCTGGCACGCTCCGCGAGCGCGCGCAATAAAACCATAGGTATGGAGGTGGAACCTTGTACAACAATCGTTTCACCCGATTGAACGAGGCTAACAGCCTCAGAAGGAGAGATATATTTCATGGTAGATAAGGTATTTTCAACTTTGCATGCAAAGGTACGAAAAAAAATGTATATGCGCAAAAAAAACTCACTTTTTTTGCCATAAGCTATATTCTTCACTATCGCTCGGATAGAAAATTTTACATTTTTCTTAGCTTATGACAAGTTTTAGCAGTTAGAAACATTACCTTTGCAGCAGATTTCAAAATCATCAACTTAATAAAATTGAACCTTTATGAACGTACTAACCACTTTAGCAATCTGTTTTATCAGTGCAATTTTGATTACTTTGTGTATTGACTTGGTAGAGAAACTTATCCATGAGGAAGCATCATTAGCCTCCCTACTTGGCAGTAGCAAAGCGGCCGATAAACTTATCGTTCTTCAAAAGTACCGTCGGAGTAGAAAATCATAATCTTAGATACAGTGCGCGATGCCACGCATGTAGAAGCTGTATCAAATCCTTTTTGAGAGGCAGCGTCAGGCAATGCTGTATGCTGCTTCAATGGCTCTGCAAGCGTAGTTGCAGGTTTGTTTTGCGATAGGTCTTTTGATGGCTCATCAGCAAATAAAGTAAGTATTCCCTCGTCGCGAGAGCCATTGATATACATCGTACCTACCCCCATAATCAACCAATCGCAACTAATCCCACGAAAACGACGTAAAATAGCCTGTAAAACATCTAAACTGGGCTTATTTCTTCCACCCATGATATTAGACAACGTTCCTTGACTAATACCTACCTCCTGACAAAACTGCTTGGCATTCATTCCCTCCGATTGCATCACATGCAATAGACGATCACGCTCATTCATAATTTTAGTATACTGATATTAAGATTTATTTTATCTTGCAAATAAGTAGCATATCTAATAACAGTATTATGACACACTACAAAATCGGGTGCAAAGATATGAAAAATATTTCACATATGCAAATTTTACAATTTACTTTTCAAACCAAGCATCAATTCACACGTGTATATACATGGCAATTATTCACATTTCTACTAAATCCGGCTACATGTATGATTTATAGGCATTTAGTACTAACTATTGTGAATTCAAGTAATATCTACAAATACACTGAGTATCAGTCGCTTATATATTATACTTTATACCATTTGGCATCATTAGGCAAGACGATCACTATTTCAACCATATTATATGGATTATTAGTTTATGTATTACTCGTAATTCCTTGAATTATAGTAATATATTACATTGTATTGTTGCGATTATAATAGTCTGATTGGTTATTTGCACATCGTTTGTGACGCGATTTACATATCTTTCTTTTTTTATTTGCAACACAGAATACATTTGTAAATTTTACACGCTATTGTTTGTGTATTATGTAGAAATTCACGTTTCTATATTATATATTTTTTCAAAAAAAAATACTCTCTCTACCCTATCGGCAGATTATAGTTAATAAAACAAAAGGAGATTGAGATATAAATGAAGTTAGATATAAGCAGCTGTTGTGAGATTTGAATATTTTTCACGTTGTTGTACTTTTATTCAGAATATTCAATTCTCATGAAAGAACAAAATATAGCAACAATCATACGAATTCATTTATAAGAATCCGTATAATCAACTAAAATCAAGTTCAAAGAATACTGGTTTAGATTAAGGTATTATCCTTCCATCATAGCTCTACTCCATTTCCAGCGATTGTGTGTCCAAAGCCATAGTTCGGGGTGGGAAGATATATTTTGTTCTAAGAGTTGAGCATAACGTTTCGTAATAAATTCGGGTGGAGTTAGCTTTGGATCATCCACAATCAGTTCAAATCGGATACGATAATATCCCCTTTTAGGTGACCAAATATGGGCATAAGCAGCTGCCATATCAAATTTCTTTGCTAATACTTCACTACCATCCAAAAAAGCAGTTTCCTGATGTAAAAACTGAGTCCAAATATACGAACTCCGTTTTGAAGGCTTTTGATCACCCAACATACCTAAAACATACGGATGTGTCGCACGCCTCAAAGTAACCAATGTACGTAGTAGTTGATTCTTTTCTACACATTCTCCACCTCGTTTTCTACGCACTGCTATCATCATTTTATCTGCCGAAGGGCTCTTTAATTGACGATAAACATTATACTCAATAATAGATTTATCTACATATTGATTACCCACATCTGCAATCCACTCCCAATTGCCAAGATGCGCCAAATAGGCAATTGCACCATGCCTTTTTCGTGCTAAACCCTCCAATAACTCCAAATTCTCAAACACTACGCGTTCTTGCATCTCCTCTGCACTCACACGATACCCATATACCACCTCAACCAACAAATCAGAGAAATGATGATAGAACTTCTGTTCGATAATTTTTAGTTCGCTTTTATTCTTCTCAGGGAAGGAACTTCGCAAATTCTTTCGTACCACCTTTAAGCGATACCTCGCTACATAATACACTAATGGATAGAGTATTAGATCGGAGATAATGTACAACACCGACAATGGTAGGAGACTGAATATGCGAATAAGGAAAAGCATGGGGGGCGTGATTATCTTCGCGTACTATTGAATATAATTAACCAAATATACAAATAGAAAATATACTACTGGAGTCGCTAACATCAAGCTATCAAAACGATCCAACACACCACCGTGTCCGGGCATAAACTTACCAGAGTCTTTCACACCGAGGGTACGTTTTAGCAGACTCTCCATTAAATCACCAAGTGTACCAAACACAGATCCAAAGGCAGCAAACCACAAACTATTAGTCAGCCCCATATCAGCAGTCCAACCAACACGATAAAACACATATCCTGCTAACAACGAGAATACTACGCCACCGATCAATCCCTCCCATGATTTGGCAGGACTGACACGTGGAAACATTTTATGATTACCCTTGGGTAGTTTAGCAGTCAAACTACCCACTATGTACGCACCACTATCGTTAACCCACAGCAAGATAAATAATGCTAAGAGCAAATAGCGGTTGTGCATCAGTACGCCGTTCATCAAAGCAAAAGGCAGCGCTACCATGACTTGACCAGCACATAGATTGCCCCATGAATGAATAGCATTCGTATTTTCACGAAACAATTGCGCAATCAATGCAAACAAGATAATGGCAACATATGCAACCAACAATGCCGAACATATAGCATCGCCATAGAAAAGGAAATATAAGGTTGTGAATAATAGGGCATTAGCTATCATTGCAAGAGACTGAAGACGGATATCAGAACCTACCAAAGCATGAAACTCACGCACAGCTAAAGTACTGATAACCATAAACAATCCGCCAAACAATAAGGGATGCCCTCCAAAACACTGAGGTTGCAACACAATCGATGTTATTACCAAACCTGCATATACTATCGCAGAGAGGGTACGCAAGACAAAATTATTCATAATAGTAAATTATTTTCTAAATAATTTGCAAAGGTAAAGATATTTTTGTAATTTTGCAAGCAAATTCCGAAAAACATTCAAAAAAACGAATTATTCACTATAAAATCTACATTTTATGAACACAAACATCGAACTCAGTCTGCTGGACGCAGAGGAAAAAGCGTTGTTGGACTACATCTGGAATCATATTCCTACGGAGGATCGTCAAGGAATGACCCAAAACGACGTATTGCTCGTACTTGATCTTATGGATGACTATCTGCTCGAGAACGGCCTGCTAGAGGAGAATGACCAAACGGGTGAAGCTACTTATCTAGATGGCGAAATTGATGAGACCGAGCAACTGGAGTACCTACTCAAAGCCCTCAAAGAGCAAGGTAGCAATATCACCTCCGTTCAAGTGCAACTCGTCACGGATGCCGAACTGCAATACGGTATCGAGCAAGGCTACTACCAAGAGGAGGAGTAGGCGATGAGGCGATGAGGCTATTAGGCGAAGAGGCGAGAAATAAGAAGGTCACTATGGTTAGTGACCTTTTATTTTGATGATTAATCGTTTGACGATGTTTTTGGCATTTTGCATCATGATTTCTTTCACCCACTCGCGGCGATTATCCGTCCATCGTTGAGGATGCGTAGTGATCATAATGCGTGAGGGAAGACTACCCTGCTCTGCTGCATGAATGATATTGTCTGTAGTGTGATAAACCAATCCCGCAGCATTCCATTCGTCTTGATATACCGGAATCTTATCACGCACCGATACCTTGTATCCATCCCAACAGCGTCCCGTGTCGGTGAGATAGAATACCTGACTGAAGTCCACATCGAAATAAGGTTCGCCTATGATACCCAAATCGCGGTAGTTATATTTTTTCCATAAGTCTTTGCCATCCCATTGACTGGTAGGTGCTCCGTGCATACAAATGGTTTTCACGGGATAGAATCCACGGAAGTAGTTCAGTTGTTGTTGGAAATGCGCATAGGCTTCCGCAACGTCGCCGTTCGCTATTGCCATATCCTCGTAGTGATAGCCAACCTCATGTCCCAGTTGTGCTATTGCACGAATAATCTCGGGCTGATTACTCTCTGGCACTACACGGAAATAGTAACTAGCAGGTATGTTCAACTCGTGCTCCAATTGCGCAGTTGCTAAACTATTAGCAGCCTTCAGATCTACATCATGACGCAAGATAATCCACTTAGAGTCATCAAGCGATGAGGTAGTGGAGTTATTGCCTTTTTGCTCGCAATATTGCTCAAAAGTGATGAACTTATAGCCTTTTTTCTGCAACATTTGTAGCAGTTCTCTGTATTTTCGTAATGTAAAGTCAGTCATAGGATTACGCATTGCGAAGAATATACTCAATAAAAGCCAAAACATACATTCGCCACAAAAATCTATTAATTATAATTTTGTAATTTGTAAATCTCATTAGGCGATATTATCTACCTTATTGCGATATACCACATAGCGTTGGTATAGGTATTCGAGTGTGAGGTTTAATCCCATATTGATGGCAGTCACCAGATATTCGTTCCACAGTAGGTCCTCTGCCAGCCAATTGCCCAATAGCGTAGTAGCTGGAGTAAACATGGCATAGAAAGCCAGTACCAGCAGCATAGCGCGTGTGACATTTGCATTGGACTTGAAGGTGAATCGGCGGTTGAAGGTGAAGTTCCATAGAATGCTCAATAATAGCGAAATCAGGTAACATGGCCAGTAGCGCCATTCGGTACACTCGTTGAGCAAAGTAAACGAACCTATTTGTATGATTCCCGCGCTAGCGGAAAACAGCACGAACTTCAATACTCTAATCCATTCTCGTTTTGTTTCTTTCATATCTTTATATCTCTAAACTATAGCGAAAAGTCCACTAAACATTAATACAAATCTATCCACTCTACTTGATTGCCTACTACTGTTAGATACTTTTCAAATTCTTCGCGCTTGATGACCACAGTGCCTCGGCAGTCATTGGGGTGAAAACTCAAAGCATCTGCCTCTTGCAAGTTCTTATCGAGGAATAGTATCACATGATGTTCTTCGTCGTTGATGAGTCCAAAAGGACTGACGCTACCTGGTTCAAGTCCGAGGTAACGCATCATACGCTCGGGACTAGCGAAGGAGAGTTTGCCAGATGCTTTTTGTCCAGCAGCCACGAGCGATGCCTTCAAACGCTGCTCGAGATCATGAATAGCCAAATCGTGGTCGCAATGGAAGCAGATGAGGTAGTGCTGCGTACCTTTGTGGTTACGCATAAAAATGTTCTTGCAATGCACGCTACCATCATCTTTCCACCAACGTTTCGCCTCCTCAATGGTTTTGCCCTCGGGGTGGTTGTAACACTCGTGTGCTATCTGATGCTCTGCCAAATATGCTAATACTTTCTCTTGTCGTTCCATTTTATGGCGGTTAATATCGGTGAAGCGGTTAATCGGTTAATAGCGGTGATTGAAATTAACACTCCATGATTACTTCGCGCAGTACTTCACCCACGGTTGGGTGTGGGAATACCACTTGGCGGAACTCGCCCACTGTATAACCCATGCGCACTGCGAAACTCGCTGCTGCTACAAACTCCGAACATGGGTTGCCTATCATGTGCACACCAATGATGGTCTTGTTCTTCTTATCTACAATCACTTTGCACAATCCTGTTTCACCCTCATTCTCCGCCACGAAACGTCCCGAATAGGTCATCGGCAACTTATGCACCTCGTACTCCACAAAAGGTTTATCCTGCGACATCGTAGGTGTAAAATCTCCCTCACGGATGTCATTCAAGTCTTTCTCTGTCAGTCCGATGCACGCTATCTCAGGATTGGTATATACCACGCTGGGGATGGCGTTATACGCAATGCGTTGCAGAGGCAACTGCTTGAGCATACGTCCTACTGCAACCTCAGCTTGGCGACTCGCTACGTGTGCAAGCATGATCTTGCCAGTCACATCGCCTGCAGCATATACATTCTTCAGGTTGGTGCGCATAAATTCATCCACTACGATACCTCCGCGGTAGATTTCCACATCGTTCAAAACTTCCAATCCCTGCATATTAGCACGGCGCCCTACGGACACAAGGATATGCTCCGCTTCGTATTCGCCATTGGTAGTCAGCACTTTATTTCCTTGAATTTCAGTTACTTTTGTATCAGTTAAGATTTGTATGCCCGCTTTGCGGTATTTATCCAGCAGTATGGTCACTACCTCTTGATCCAAGTTTGGCAGTATGGTTGGCATAGCTTCGATGACGGTCACAGACACACCTAATTCGTGGTAGAGTGTAGCAAACTCCATACCTATCACACCACCTCCTACGATAATCATTGATTGAGGTAGCTCCTTGCTGTCGAGTGCATCAGTAGAATCCCATACGGCTGGGTTATCATTGATACCTGGGATAGGAGGAACGAAATTAGTCGATCCCGTACAGATAAGTAAGTTCTCTGCCTCGTATTGCTCTTCGCCACAGGAGATGAGTACTTGTTCGTCTGTACGACTAACGATATTGGCAGCCCCCATGACTACGTGGCAATGCTCGTTGTTGAGTTTCTGCTTGATACCTGCTACAAGTTTGCGCACCACCTTAGTTTTCCGTTGTATAATCTTGGCGTAATCAAAACTCACACCTTCTGCTTTTACACCATATTTATCCGTATGGGTAGCATTATAGTATTGTTTTGCACTATATAAGAGGGTCTTGGTAGGTATGCAACCTACATTGAGACAAGTACCACCGAGAGCTATTTGCTCGAAGATGACTACGTCTTTACCTGCTTTAGAAGCAAGTTCGGCAGCAGTATATCCAGCAGGACCACCACCGATGATAGCAAGGAAGTATTTCATTATCTTTGTGTGTTTAGTCGGTTAACTACATTGAGTATAATGGTATGCCTTGTGCATTGTATGTACGACCATTGTGATTAATGAGTAATTGACCATGGCGCATTATCTTGGTGGCTGGGGAGTGCTGTATTGTCGTAGAAAAGCCCCCCGTATTTGAATTAGAGCAATGCGTAAGGTAATTGGTATATGTACCCTGCTCTCCCCCGAGATAAAGCACTATTTCGTTCAAACCAGGACCATAAGTAGCTGTAGCATCAGCTCCTGTAAACTGCAATGCCCTATTGCCTGTCATCTCAGGTGCTGACAATACATATCGTTGCATCGTATTATTTGCAGCAGAGAGTTGACCATAATTAGTACCATCAACAGTGATATTAACAATAGCTTTTTTATTATAACTACGCATTGTAATGGCTACAGAATCAAGACTTTGCAAATCAACAACAGGTGAAGTTATCGTAGCATTTTCGACTAGTAACCAATAAGCACCATCGGTCTTATTGGTTGTGTGTTTAAGACCAGAAAGAATCCAAGAGGTAGAGTCGGACTTATTGAGTGTGATTGTTTGACCAACTATCTCGGAGTGAAGTACTTGAGCAAAAACAGCGTAGTAGTACATATTACCATCGACAGAGGGAAAATCAGACTCTTGATTATAGAGCACATCTGGAGCCTCATGGTTGACGCCCAAAATAGGAGTAGAAGTCCATCCCACAAAATGAGTACTTTGAGTAGAGCAAGAAGTAGGAGTTGCAGGCAAGTACTTGAGACGAGATGCGTGAGCTACATATGAAGTGTCGTATGGAATATTACCTACCATCCAAAAGATGGTATCAACATCCACTTGAGTTTTCTCGCCAAGATAGCCATCGCTAACACCCAATTGGAAACGCTCATCGTATGCACAAATCAGAAGATCAAGATCTAGTTCTTGTCCAGACTTCTCGCCCCAGATATACTCCACTAAATAAGGATAATCAATAAAAGGATTGCGGTTACCTTGAGTGAGTTGAATGCCATTATTACGGTCTATTTCTTTTTGCGACACAGGGTCTTGGCGATGCCACTTGAGTAGCATTGCCAGTCCGAAAGGGGTAAGACCATAGTAATTGTCGGCTGCATAGTGAGTATCAACATCAATAGTTGCATCGAAAATTACTCTGCCATTTTCGTTCAAATTAAACACCCATTCACCTGCCCACTTGACCATGGTACCAAAATAACTACGTGCGATATCGCCTTTATATTCATCGGCTGGTTCCAACACTTTGGTACTCAGAGTCATCTTTCCCTCCACATAGGCTCCCGCAACACTATTAGTAACTGACATAGTTGTAACAGGTGTGCCATATTTGGTACCATTCTCGGAGGTGTTTGCTGCATTTAGCACTTCGCCATATGGACGATTGCCATGACGACTATTCATTCCGTATGATGCGGGATAAATATGAAAGATATCCGAACCTGGAGAGTTCTTTTTGCTTGAACTCATCTTCTTGCCCTGAAGGTCGTACTCGCCAAACCATGATTGGCATATCGCGTGCTCACGGTTGTAGCCCTTGCACTCACCCGTTTGCGAAGTATTGGAAGTACGGTCTTTTTCATATTCAAATACGCAAGTGCTATAGATTTCCCAAATATAGCCATCAGGACGTATATCCGTATGTTTGAATGCATACCAAATACTATCGTAGCGAAAATCATCGGTACGATAACCCCGTTTAGCTACCTGCTGAATAGCATCTAGCAAGTCCTTGCCGCTCTCACCATCAATCGATTCATAATACGCAGGCAACTGATTGACAGGCGTTACTGGTTGATTAAATGCAAAAAGTTCCCCTAAAATACCAAAGGAGAAAATAAGAATGAAAAGTTTCCTCATATTTTTATTTTTAAAAAAGTCAATTTTGCTAGCCTCCTGGCCTTACAGCCTAATGGCCTCATCACCTTCTATCCCTTCTAAATAAATCCTCACAGCGCTCGCAACCATTTCTACGCATGGACGCTTCTGATAGTATTCTGCTGTACGTTCAGCAGGTACAGGTTCTTGTGGTTTGGGAGCAACGCCCAACAATTCTGCGCAAATTAAACTGCCGTTTTGGGCTTTAAATTTCGAGGCCAACTCTTGCACCAGCATATAATTTTGTTTCTTGCCTTCGGCATCGCCTGGAGTTGCACTACCATTCTCCAATCCTGCAAGCACAAACATGCCGCATGCCGCACCGCATGTCTGGCGCATGCGCCCTATACCTCCACCAAATGAGGCTGATACGCGCAGGGCAATCTGTTCGTCCATGCCATAGATGTCAGCGCACGCGGCACAAACGGCTTGACTGCAATTGAAGCCTTGATGGAAAAGTGCTTTGGCTCGCTCTACTCTATTTTCGATCTCTTCGTGTGTCATATTATCCGATAAAGTTCGTTCTCATCTTAGGTTTCTCGTTTTCTGGTCGCTGCTCTTTGGCTAAGTTGCGCAGCATCCATGCCATATTACGTGCAAGGGTACGCATAGTCTGTAGTCCTTCAGCATCCTGCTCCGCTTCGCCTTTTTCCCAACCATGCACACTATTCCAATACTGCGAGGAGACAACGGGCATATTATTGATAGTGAAGTACTTGTTCAGTCTGTCGAAGCATGCACTAGCTCCGCCACGTCGGCACACTGCCACGGCAGCAGCGGGTTTGTAACTGAGCAACATACCTGCGCTGTAGAACAATCTGTCCAATAACGCGCAGAGCGAGCCATTAGGTCCTGCATAATAGACTGGGGAGCCAACTACAAGTCCATCTACACCTTCGGTGAGGATAGTGTGCAATTGGTCATAAAGTGGGTCGGAGAAAGCACATTTGCCTTTCTTAGTGTGGCACGCACCGCAGGCAACGCAACCACGTACGGGCTGAATGCCTATCCCTACTGTGATTGTTTCGATACCCTCTTCTTGGAGAGTCTTCGCCACTTCCGCGAGTGCAATACTGGTATTGCCATTCGCCCGCGGACTACCGTTGATAAGTAGTATTTTCATATAGTCGATGAATTATGATCGATGAACTATTGTTCCACTTGCTTGATGAGTTGCTAACACAAGCACTTCAGCAATCTGTACATGTTCTGGAGCATTTGCTGCAAAATACACCACCTCTGCAATATCTTCACCCGTCAAAGGTTTGATACCTTGGTATACTTTGTCAGCACGTTCTTTGTCGCCATCAAAACGTGTAACACTAAAATTGGTTTCCACTAATCCTGGCTTCACATTTGTCACACGCAATGGTGTATGCACCAAATCCATACGTAGCCCATCGCTTAGCACTTTTACGGCTGCTTTTGTAGCGCAATACACACTACCACCAGGATATGCTGCATCACCAGCCACTGAGCCTATATTGATGATATGTCCCTTTCCACGTTCTACCATTTGAGGAACGATAAGGCGTGTTATCATAAGCAAAGCCGTGATATTGGTTTCTATCATGGTATCGTAATTATGCTCAGTACCCTCATACTCCTTATCGATACCGAGTGCGAGTCCAGCATTATTGACCAACACATCAATAGCTTGATATTTTTCTGGTAGTGCGTTTATTGCTTCTTGTGCAGCTTGTCGATCGCGCACATCAAATGGCAGCAACATCACATCTACCCCATACGAATGTTGGATATCTTGTTGCATATCTTTCAACTTGTCAACGTTTCGCGCATTCAGCAGGAGTGTGTATCCTGCTTGCGCAAATCGATAGGCACAAGCCTTGCCTATTCCTGATGATGCGCCTGTTATGAAAATAATTTTAGCCATAAAGTCTATACATATTCCAATTTGGTTGCAAAAGTACAAAAAAAAAGCGAAAAATCAAAGAGATTTTTGAAAAAAATCAAAATCCCACAGGATGTACGATACTATCATATGAAAAAAGAGACAAAATGTTGCGTATTTGAAAAAAAAATAGTACTTTTGCAGGCAAAAGTTGTTTTTACTCAACACAAGCAGTCGTATGATGTACAAACCAACAGACAAAATGAGTAGCCTCATGGGAGCGAGCGAGAGACACCATAGCACCGACAACCAGGTGCTACAGTTGATTCATCGTTTTGGTGTGCCATTAGGTGTAGGCGATAAGACTATTGCTCAAGTCTGTGAAGAGGCAAGGATAGATTGCGCTACCTTATTGGCTGTAGTGAATTTCGCGTTGTACAAAGAGTACAATGATATAGGTCAGATTCATATTCCCACCCTACGCCTATACCTTGAGAATGCGCACACCTATTTCATGAATTTCCAGTTGCCACGTATTCGGCAGCAATTGTTAGAAGCCATCAATTTGGCTGGGATTGATAATAAAATTCCATTGCTTATCATTCGTTTTTATGACGAATATGTGGAGGAGATTCGCGCGCATATCCAGCACGAAAATGAGTTTGCATTTGAGCACCATCCCACTGATGATCAGCACGTAGCTGCCAAAGCGGTCGAATTAAAAAACTTGATTATCAAGTATTATCCACATAGCGACAAATCCACAGCTCCTCAAACAGCCGAACAAGAACGACTACTCTATGCCGTACTGCATGACTTGTATCACTTCGAAAACGAATTAGCATTACATTGCGCCATTGAAGATGAGATCATGTTGCCCGCTATTGCACGGGAAGAAAAAAAGCAAGGATTCAAGCAGGAAGACATAAAGATTGCTGAAATTCAAGAGGAATTGTCTGCCCGCGAGAAAGATGTGCTCGTGCAGATTGTCAATGGATTAAGCAACAAAGAAATTGCTGACATCCTCTGCCTTTCCACTCACACAGTGATGTCGCATCGCAAAAACATCGCGCGCAAACTCAATATCCACTCCACTGCGGGACTTACTATCTATGCTATTGTAAATGGGATAGTAGAATTAGACAAATTGAGCGATGATACGATGAGGCGATAAGATTCGATTTAGTATGCTACGCAGAGTACAAAAATATATCCGTGACCACGGGTTGCTACAACAAGGCGAACGTGTGTTGGTATGCGTAAGCGGCGGAGCCGATAGCATAGCTCTATTGGACGTGCTTGAGCGCGGAGGTTACGAATGTGTAATTGCACACTGTAACTTTCATCTTCGCGGAGAGGAGAGTAATCGAGATGAGATTTTTGTCAGGCAATTGGCTATAGGTAAAAGCCTATTGGTAAAGGATTTTGACACCTTGTCATATGCCAAAGAGAAAGGTATTAGTATTGAGATGGCAGCCCGCGAATTACGCTATCGTTGGTTTGCTCAGGTAGCAGAAGCGGAGCAATGCCAAGCTATTGCAGTAGCTCATCATCAGAACGATCAAGCGGAAACCGTATTGCTCAATCTAAAGCGCGGAACAGGTATTCGTGGGCTATGCGGCATGCGAGCTAAGAGCGATAATCCTATGGGTGGAAGCGTACCCGTTATTCGTCCACTGCTATGCACCACGCGCGACTATATAGAGCATTATCTGCGCGATATCCGACAGTTGGTTTGGGTAAATGATTCTACCAACACGGACACCACTATCACTCGCAATGCTATTCGTGAACAGTTGGCAACCTATAGCAAAGCAGAAATAGAACACATAGCTGCGACTGCTGAACAAATGCAAGGCTACGTAGATTGGCTTGAGCAACGCGACACCAGCGCAGCGGGCAAAGCGAAACTTTTTGAACAATTACGTGAATACCATTTCCCAGAAGTGGAGAAGATGTATGATGCACTGCAAAAAGGCGAAGGCGGCAAAATATTCCTTTCGCCAACACACAAAGCCGTGATCAAACGAGGAAAATTCATCGTGGAGAGTTTAGGGATTAAAGCGTAGAGTAAAGCGTAGGATGAGAAGATTTGGTATAATAGGCAAACCGTTGGAACATTCGTATTCAGCCATCTATTTCACCGAGAAATTTGCTCGTGAGTGTATAGATGCCGAATACTGCTTGTACGAGATGGTAGATATAAGTCAGGTGGTACCGCTGATAGAAAGATTGGATGGTTTTAATGTTACTTATCCATACAAGCAGGCTATCATCCCCCATTTGCATGCTATGGATCAGGTTGCAGAATGGATAGGCGCAGTGAATGTTGTGCGACAGGGCAAGGGCTATAATACCGATTGGATAGGTTTCCAGCAAAGCCTCCTGCCTCACCTACAAGATCACGACAAGCACGCGCTATTATTGGGCACTGGCGGTGTCAGCAAAGCCATACAATACGCGCTGCGACAGATGGGAATGGATTACACCTTGGTAAGCAGGCGATTGACAACAAGCAATGGGCAACAAGCGATGAAATATGAGGACTTGACAGAAGAGGTGATACAAGCACATACCTTAATCATTAATTGTACCCCTTTAGGTATGCTACCTGATGTTTGCACGATGCCGCCTATCCCTTATCACTATCTCACGCGCAAGCACCTGCTATACGACTGCGTATATAATCCTGCTTGCACCGCCTTTTTGCGTGAAGGCAAGCTACGAGGTACACGCACTGTCAATGGATTGAACATGCTGTATGCTCAAGCTGATGCAGCTTGGGAGATTTGGGAGAGCGTTTAGAGTTATATTTTACACAGACTGCACTGATTTACACTAATTTTTGTGAAATCCGCAGAATATAGTTATGAATTTAAGATTAAAGACAAGGATATGAAAAATCGAATTTTTAGCCTCATTATGATGGCAACGTGTGCTTGCACTATGGCAATGGCGCAATTGGTACAAGAGGATGAATTGGCTGTGGTATATTACATGCCTCAGACGCAAGTAGCAGTGATCGTTGATTATGATAAAGTGACAGTTACTCCTGGTCCATTTTATCTCTATGCAGAGCGTTATTTGGGTGTAAAAGATGTGACCACCGAAGCTTCCACACGCTATGAAGTGACAAATATCCGTCTTGCTACACACACCGTAGCTGATTTGAATCGTGCCTACAAAGTGGTGAATGAAACGCCATGGCTATCGCTCACATCCGAAGGCTTGTTGTATGGATATAATGTGCCAGCACCTGTAGAGGCTACACCGACAACCGCTACTACACCTACTGCACCTGCTGCTACAGCCTGCCCGCTCATGCCATTGATGGAGGAGCAGATGGTTGCTAGTTCGATAGCGAAGATGGCAGAAGGAGCTGCCAAGCAGATCTATCATATACGAGAAATGCGTATGAATCTGTTGGCAGGTGATGTAGAGCACACACCAGCAGATGGTCTAGCAATGCAATTGGTATTGAGCGAATTAGACAAGCGTGAACAGATGTTGGCAGAGTTGTTTATCGGAACACGCATAGTAGAGAGCTATTCACACACATTGCGCTATGTACCAAGCGAAGATGTGACAGGGCACGTTATCGGTCGTGTATCGCAATATACTGGTATTGTGCCTGCGGACGATCTCAGTGGCGAACCAATCCGCTTGACCTTATCGGGCAATCGTCAAGCGTATATGCCTATAGAAGAGAAAAGTGAAAAGACAAAAGAGTTGCCTTCGCAAATCTACTATAATCTGCCAGGTTCAGCCAAGGTGCAGGTAGATTTTGGTCAAGATTTGCATGCTTCTGCCTGTATGGCTGTAGCTCAATTCGGTGTTGCCGTACCTTTGTCTAAAAGTTTGCTGCTCGGCAAAAAGACTCCTCAGATTTATTTCAATACAGTTACAGGTAATATCTTAAGTATCGTACAATAATGAGATTTTTGCGAATTATCATACTGCTTGTTGCAGTTACTTTTGCATTAGCAAGCGAAGCACAAGAATTGAAGTGTACCGTGACTATCAATTCAGATCAGATTCAAGGTAGCAACAAAGAGGTGTTTAATACGCTTCGCTCGTCTATCGAAGATTTTGTGAATAATACGAAGTGGACCAACCTCACGTTTCAAGACAAAGAGCGTATAGAGTGTAGCATGATGCTGGTTGTCAAGAGTATGGAGAACAACATCATGAGTTGTGAATTCACCTGCCAAAGCCGTCGTCCGGTGTATGGAACTTCCTACTCCACTCCAGTTCTCAATTTTCAAGACAAGACGTTTAGTTTTGCATATCAGGAGTTTGACCGTATAGATTTTCAGCAAAGTACCTTCACTAGCAATCTCACAGCACTTGTTGCATACTATTGCTATTTGATTATCGGTTACGATATGGATTCTTTCTCGCGTTTGGGTGGTACGCCATATTTTCAGGTATGCGAACAGATAGTGACTTCTGCGCAGTCAGCATCATTGGATGAGTCTGAGGCTAAGGGTTGGAAGGCTTTTGATAGCAATCGTAATCGTTATGCATTGATTAACAATCTGATAGACGAGGCATTCAAACCCTATCGCATGTTCTTCTATGAATACCATCGTTTGGGTTTAGATGAGATGATCAATAATGTAGCCAATGCTCGTGCCCGTATAGCAAATGGTTTGCCCGTGTTGAAGGAGGCTAATCGTGCTCGCCCTGCAACCTATGTAGTAACGACGTTTTTGGATTCGAAGAATGACGAATTGGTGAATATCTTTGCAGGAGGAACTGCAGAGGAGAAGAAGAAAGTATATGACTTGTTAGTGGACATCGACCCCACCCGTATGTCTATCTACGACGGTATCAATCGCGAACGCTAATTGCTATACAAGAAGAGTTTCCTATCTATTACGGGTTCATAACGGGTTCTTGACGGGTTGATAGAATACCTTTCATAAGCACATCAGTATCCCAATCCCTATACTATCCCTATCTATTTTTCCATAGGGTTATTCTTACTATGGTATCTATTTTTGCTATAGTGCTTATAGAATCTATTCTCACCAAAATAGGTAGCCCACACAATCACATCCACCATCAATTCCTCTACCTATACTAGGTCTAACATCTGCACTACCCTACTTTACCTTAATTCTGTCGAAGCCTTGACCAAAAACGCCATTCACGTTAGCTTGGCTGACAAAAGCATTCGGATCAATGGACTTGATGATATGGAAAATCAACTGACTCTCTTGCTTGCGAGCCAAAACCGTCACAATATGTATCGGCTGTTGGCTATACCAACCCGTTCCATCTAAAACTGTCACTCCACGATGTACCGTTTGGTTGATTGCTGTAGCTATTTCAGCATACTTACTACTAAAAATGAAAAACTGAACAGACTGACGCACACGCAGCATAATCCAATCTAACGCCGCCGTATAACTGACTGTCATACATAGACCATACAAGATACGCTTAATCTTAAAATCTACTACGTCCATGCCCTCCACAAAAAACTGCTCAGGGATAGGCAAGAAATAACTGCTAGCTATAATAACGGCATCGCAAATAATCATTACACGACCCAAAGATACATCTTTATAATGATTCACAATCATCGCCACAATATCCGTACCACCCGACGAACCATTATTCAGCATCACAACACCCAAACTTACACCAAAAACTACACCACCCACAATACAAGCTGTGACAGGATCTGCAATCAATGGATCAACGCGCATAGGTATCACACGATACCAAAATGCCAACGCCAAAGCACCAACAAGCGTACGGATACAAAACTGCCAACCTACTGTTAGCACAGCAATGATGAGCAATACGATATTGATTGACAACGAACTAAGCCACATCGGAATAGAACCCGCATACTCAGGAAAAAGCTCGGTAAATATACCCTGCGTAGCATAGTAGATAATCGAACATATACCCGTAAGTCCAGCACCAACCACATTATGAGGCACAAAAATCCAGTTTACCATCAAAGCAAATGGAAAAAGCCCCAAAAAGATAAATATATATTCTTTAACAACCTTCATCCTACATCTAAGCTCTACCCTCTCGCCATCGGGTCAAAACCTTGTCCGAAGACACCTCGCACCTGACTTTGGCTCACAAATGCATTAGGGTCAATAGCATTTACCAAACGGAAAATCTTAAATGACTCGTATTGGCGCGCTATGACAGTAATCACCTTGCCTGGCTGCTTGGTATAGCCTCCTTGTGCCTCTAAGAAAGTAACGCCGCGTGGCACCTGTGTCATAATAGCCTCGGCTATCTCCTCATACTTACTACTGAAAATGAAGAACTGCACCGATTGGCGAGTGCGATTGAGCACCCAATCCACCGCCGTACCAGCCATAAACGTGTAGCAAAGACCAAAAAGAATCTTCTCCAAACCACGACCAAAAGGCAGTTCATGAATCTCTGGCAAGAAATATGCACACAAAATAATCACAATATCGCATGCCATTAACACACGCCCCATAGGTAAATGGCGATACTTATTTACAATCATAGCAACAATATCTACACCACCCGTGCTGCCATTATTCAAGAATACAATTCCCAAGAAAGATCCCATAAACAAGCCACCCAAAATGACAGCCATAAATGGATCCGTCACCACCGGTTCTGCTGGTATCTCTATGACTTTCAGCCAAATAGTATACCATAATACGCCCCACAACGTACGCACGCAATAGCGCCAACCTACCGTAAAGAATGCCGCAATCAACAATGCAAGATTGCATACGAACGAACTCAACCAAATAGGAACAAACGTATCTGTAGCAAAATAAATAATCTCACACAGACCTGTCAGACCACCACCCACAATTGTATGCGGAACCAAAATCCAATTGACCGCAATCGCATAGGGGATAGTACATATGACAATCATAATGTATTCCTTGATAGCTATCAGCGGTTTCATACGCTGATAGCCTTTGAGTTGTTCACGAAGTTTCCCTTTTGACATAACCCTTGCCTTTAACCTTAATAAATATTACTTTAACTACAATTTCCTCCTTTTTTGAAGGACAAAAGTGGCATTAAAAACGTGCTACAAGATTGCGATCGCCCCAACCATTATCCACACGTGCCACAGGAATCCAGAACTTGTTGGCCCTTACCCACTCTGCTGGATAAGCTGCCTTCTGACGGCTATATGGATGATTCCACTCGTCGGCTACTATTTCATATTCAGGGTGAGGAGCATTAACCAATACATTATCTTTCTTATCCACCTCGCCACGCTCTACTTCTGCAATCTCCTCGCGGATAATAAGCAACGCATCAATAAACTGATCCAACTCGTGCAAACTCTCACTCTCTGTAGGCTCTACCATTAACGTGCCATGCACAGGAAAAGAGAGCGTAGGAGCATGATAGCCAAAGTCCATTAATCGTTTAGCAATATCTGACTCCGTGATACCTATACTATGGAACTGACGGCAGTCAAGAATCAACTCATGCCCCACTCTGCCATTCACACCCGTATAAACAATACCATATGCCTCTTTCAGTTTCTCTGCCATGTAATTCGCACTCACAATAGCCGCTGCTGTGGACTCACGTAAGCCCTCTTCGCCCATCATTCGGATATAGCCATAAGAGATAAGTGCCATATTAGCATTACCATAAAGCGCACTGGAAACACGATTCTTATCTTCAGTAGGCAATGCTGCCACCAAGTGCTCCGCACAGCAAATAGCACCTACACCAGGTCCACCACCACCATGAGGACTAGCAAAAGACTTGTGCAAGTTCAAGTGACACACATCGGCACCAATCGTGCCAGGATTAGTATAAGCGATCTGTGCGTTCATATTAGCGCCATCCATATATACCTGTCCGCCACATTCATGCACAATCTGGCACATCTCGCGGATACTCATCTCAAAAATACCATGAGTGGATGGATAAGTAATCATACAACCGGCAAGATTATCACGGTATTGCTCAGCTTTCTCGCGCCAGTCTTGAATGTCAGTATTGCCCCTATCATCGCATTTCACCACCACAGGAATCATACCCACTTGCGCACAAGAAGCAGGATTGGTTCCGTGAGCAGAAGCTGGAATAAGCAGTATATTACGATGACCTTGTCCTTGCTGACAGAGATACTCACGAATCGTCACGAGACCCGCGTACTCGCCTGCAGCACCCGAAGTAGGTTGTAGGTTGCATGCCGCAAAGCCAGTGATAGTCGCCAACTGTCGCTCTAAGTCTTCCAAAACTTCTGCATAGCCCGCTACTTGCTCCGCTGGAGCCAATGGATGGACACCCATATAGCCAGGATAGGTAACAGGAATCATAGCAGCCGCAGGATTAAGTTTCATAGTGCAAGAACCCAACGGAATCATAGTATGAGTGAGCGAAATATCCTTGCGATCAAGACGCTTGATATAGCGCATCATCTCAGTTTCAGTATGGTATTTTTGGAATACTTCTGTTTGCAGATAGTCCACCTCGCGAACACGGTTCTCATTGATAGCCCAAAGTCCTTCGAATGCTCCATCCGTATCCTCGTATTGCGCCATATTGCCCGAAGCATTAGCAAAAAGCTCAATCAAGTCGTTCATATCATCCACAGTGACAGTCTCATCAATGCTAAGACCAATCCACTCCTCTACCTCGTTGTAATAAAGATTGATACCCAATGCCTCGGCCTCCTCACGAACAGCCTCTATACCATTCTCGTGGCGAATCTTGAGGGTGTCAAAAAACTCAATATTCTCTTGCTCATAGCCATATGCTTGCAGCATCTCACTAAGATAAACCGCCTTTCCATGAATGCCTTCGGCAATCTCACGAATTCCCTCTGCACCATGATAAACACCATACATACCAGCCATCACAGCTGATAGTGCCTCTGCAGTACAGATATTGGACGTAGCTTTTTCACGCTTAATGTGTTGCTCGCGCGTTTGTAGTGCCAAACGGAAAGCAGGTTTCTCATACGCGTCTTTGCTTAGACCAATGATACGTCCAGGCATGTCGCGTTTGTATTCCTCACGTGTAGCCATATAGCCAGCAGTAGGACCGCCAAAGCCCATCGGCAATCCAAAACGTTGCGCAGTACCACACACAATATCAGCATCCAACGGACGCAACAATGCCAATGCCATCAGATCGGCAATCACAGTCACTTTCAGACCCGCTGCATGGCAGTCGGCGATAAATGCATCATAGTCCTCTATCGAACCTTCTGCATTAGGCCACTGCACAATAGCACCAAAATAAGGTCCGTTGGCAGATAGCCAATCAGCGGTTACTGCTGCATAATCCACCATCACGAGTTCTATATCTTGTCCCGCTGCACGAGTGCGCATAACGCTGAGCGTATTGTCAAAGATCTTCTTATCCACCAGCACTTTCTTAACGCCAGCTTTCACCATATCGCGCGAACGCAGGTTACGCATCATAGTCACCGCTTCGGCAGCAGCAGTAGCCTCATCCAATAGCGAACAGTTAGCTAAAGGCAAGCCCGTCAAATCACTAATCATAGTTTGATACACGAATAATGCCTCCAAACGTCCTTGGCTGACTTCAGCTTGGTATGGCGTATAAGAAGTGTACCAAACAGGGTTCTCCAATATATTACGTTGAATCACTGGAGGTGTGATACTGCCATACCATCCACGCCCAATATAAGAGCGATAAAGGTGATTCTTCTGTGCCATATTATACACCGTATTCAAGTGTTCTTGCTCGGTCAATGGCTCATCCAAATCTAAAGGTTCGTCCAAAAGGATATCCGCTGGCATCGTTTGTGCAATGAGTTCTTTTACACTGCTTACACCAATGGTTTCCAACATCAATTGTTGGTCTTGCTCTGTCAGACCTATGTGTCTGTTTTTCAAATAATTTGTTTTCACAATATGTTGATTTTTAATATTAAATCGCTATTTACTGCAAGATTTTGCCGGCAAAGTTACGATTTTTTTTAGACATACACAATAGTGTGTAAATTTTTACACAAAAAAAACTATTATATTTGTATATTTCAAAAAAAAAACGTACCTTTGCACCCAAATTGCGGCATTAGCACATCGGTAGTGCATCGGCTTCCCAAGCCGAGGAGGCGGGTTCGATTCCCGTATGCCGCTCTTCGTCGGAATGGGCTTATCGAAAAAAATCGCTGCGCAATTTAGGGCGAATACCATTTCTCCTCTTACCTCAACCCCACGAGGCTATCGGTAGGATTAAACAGAACACGAAGCTACGTTTCGATTAAGAAACGAAAGCGAACATTGAAACAGTACATCGGTCTATCGCGGAGTAAGGGAAGAAATTCATAGTTTATAACTCATAGTTTGTAACTAAATTAATCCCCTACGACGAGGAAAGTCCGGGCAGCATAGAGCACCATCGCGGTTAACGGCCGTCAGGCAGCAATGTTTGGTCCCTGCAAAAGTGACGAACAATCTTGCAAAAGAGGAAGTGATACGAGCATACGGTGAGCTGCAATTCCAAGTAAACCAGTGTTTGAGCGTTGCTCGCGCAAGCTGGAGGGTAGGAAGCAATAGAAGCACGTAGTAATACGACGCTCAAGATTAATGATAGACGCCAGAGTTAATTATGAATTTAGAATTTTGAATTTAGAATTAAGAATTTGGTACAGAACCCGGCTTATAGATGTGCTGTTTTCTTTGAATAATAACAACCTTAATGTCCCAAAAGTTCTCAGCGAGAAAGACATTAAGAAATAACCATAATTACAATCAACAATGAAAAAACTATTCCTATTCGTTGCACTTTTCAGTGCTATCACGCTCAGTGCTAAACCACGCATTGATCGCGCAGAACCCCTCTGTTGGTGGACAGAGATGAACTGCCCACTCACCCTTTTGCTCCACGGTGAAGATCTCGCCGATGCGCAAGTGACAATTCAACAACTCAACAATGGCAAAGTTGTCAAAGGCGATTGCACTGGTTTGGTAGTCAAGAGTCAACACAATGCAGAAAATCCAAACTATCTATTCGTAGATTTGGCAGTAAATCAAGCAGGTAACTATCGTATCACCCTCAAAAAAGGTAAATATACCTCAAAAATGGATTACACTATCCATACCCGCCGCGAAGGTAGCCGTGAGCGTCAAGGATTCAATTCAAGCGATATGATCTACCTCATCATGTCAGACCGCTTTGTAGATGGCGATGAGAGCAACAACACCCTACCTCAAATGGCAGAACCTGCTGACAAAGATAATATCCACGGACGTTTCGGAGGTGATATTCAAGGTATTATTAACTCACTTGACCATATCGCACAATTGGGAGCAACCGCCATTTGGCCTACCCCACTCCTCGAAGACAACGAGGCTGCGTGGTCATACCACGGCTATGCTTGCTCCGACTACTACCACATTGATCCTCGCTACGGAAGCAACGAACTCTATCGCGAAATGGTGGAGAAAGCACACGAAAAAGGTATCAAGTTCATCATGGATATGGTACCAAACCACTGCGGTGGCACACACTGGTGGATGAACGACCTGCCATACCAAGATTGGATCAATCAGTTTGACGAGTTTACCAATACACACAACGTGTTCTCCGCGAACTACGATATCAACGCATCGCAATACGATCGTCAGTTGTCTAACCGCGGTTGGTTTGATCGTCCAATGCCAGATATGAACCTTGAGAACAAGGATCTGCTCAAGTATTTCCAACAATGGGCAATCTGGTGGATTGAGTACGCTAACCTTGACGGCTTGCGTGTGGATACCTATCCATACATTGAGATGATTCCTGGTAGCGAATGGGTAAAAGCTATCATGGATGAATACCCTAACTTCAACATCGTAGGAGAATGTTGGACACGCCCTACACCAGCAGTAGCATACTGGCAATCAGGCGCAAAAAACCACAACGGTTTCGATAGCCACTTGCCAAGCGTGATGGACTTCCCATTGGAAGAGGCTATTCGTCAAGCATTGGAAAGCGACAACCAAGGTTGGGGCGGTGGCCTTACACGCGTGTACGATGTGTTAACAATGGATTATATGTACGCTGATGTCAACAACATCCTTATCATGCTCGGCAACCACGACATGGATCGCATCACCGATGCAGTGAAAGACCAAGACCCACGCCGTGTAAAATTAGCATATGCACTCTTGGCGACCATGCGCGGTATCCCACAAGTATTCTACGGTGACGAGTACGCCATGACCTCTGCAGATCGCAGAATGGGACACTCTACCCTCCGTATGCCTTTGCCACTCGGAGAGCAAGTGACTGCAGAAATGCAAGATATGTACGACTACCAAAGCCGTCTCTTCCAATGGCGTAAGAGCGAACCTATAATTCATACAGGTAAGACTATGCACTTTATGTCGCGCGACAACACATACGCATTCTTCCGTTATACCGACGAGGGAGCCGTATTTGTATTTGCTAATGCTAGCGCAGACAACCGCACTATTCCAACTGCCAACTATGCAGAGATTATCAGTAAGTATAACCCTGTTGGCACAGATATCATGACAGGCGAAAGTGTAGATTTGAGCAAAACAGACTTAGTGGTAGCACCATTATCAACCTTGATTGTAAAACTCAGCAAATAAGTAGTTAGATATTAAGATTATATGGCAGACGATAAGAAAATTATTTTCTCTATGGTGGGCGTGAGCAAAAGCTTCTCACCACAAAAACGTGTACTCAACAATATCTACCTTAGTTTTTTCTACGGCGCTAAGATTGGTATTATCGGTCTCAACGGCGCAGGTAAGTCAACCCTGCTCAAAATTATCGCAGGCATTGAGAAGAACTACGAGGGCGAAGTAGTCTTCTCTCCAGGTTATAGTGTAGGTTATCTGGAGCAAGATCCACAACTCGACCCTGAAAAAACCGTTCGCGAATGTGTACAAGAAGGCGTGCAACCTATCATGGATATGCTCGCTGAGTACGATGCCATTAATATGGCATTCGCAGAGCCCGATGCCGACTTCGACAAGCTTCTTGCGCGCCAAGCCGAACTGCAAGACAAACTTGATAGCGTAGATGCATGGAATATAGACACCAAGCTTGATCGCGCTATGGATGCGCTACGTTGCCCTGCCGATGATGCTTTAGTAAAACATCTATCAGGAGGTGAGCGCCGCCGAGTAGCATTGTGTCGACTCCTCTTGCAACAACCTGATATTCTGCTTCTTGATGAGCCTACAAACCACCTTGACGCGGAGTCTATCGACTGGCTTGAGCAACACTTGCACCAATATGCAGGTACAGTAATCTGTATTACCCACGACCGCTATTTCCTTGACAACGTAGCTGGTTGGATTCTCGAACTCGACCGTGGCGAAGGCATTCCATGGAAAGGCAACTACTCTTCATGGTTGGAGCAGAAAACTGCTCGCATGGCTATGGAAGAGAAGCAAGCCAGCAAGCGCCGCAAGACCCTTGAACGCGAGCTTGAATGGGTTCGCATGGCACCCAAAGCACGTCAAGCCAAAGGTAAAGCTCGTTTGGCTGCCTACGACCGTATGCTCAACGAAGAGCAAAAGGAGCGCGAGGAGAAACTGGAGATTTTTATCCCTAACGGACCTCGTTTGGGTAACAAGGTTATCAATGCAGAGGGCGTAAGCAAAGCCTTCGGCGATAAGTTGCTATTCGAGGATCTTGACTTTATGTTGCCACCTAACGGCATCGTTGGTATTATCGGTCCTAACGGCGCGGGTAAGACTACCCTCTTCCGTATGATTATGGGCATGGAACAAGCCGACAAGGGTACATTTACCGTAGGTGAGACTGTCAAAGTGGGTTATGTGGATCAAGTGCACTCCAATATAGACCCGAACAAGAGTGTATATGAGACTATCGCTGAAGGCACCGAATATATCCGCGTTGGTGGACGTGAGGTCAATGCACGCGCATACCTCAGCCGTTTCAATTTTACTGGTGCTGACCAAGAGAAGAAGTGCGGTGTACTCTCAGGCGGAGAACGCAATCGCCTGCACTTGGCATTGACATTGAAGTCAGAAGCCAATGTACTCCTTCTTGATGAGCCGACCAATGATATTGATGTGAATACGCTTCGTGCATTGGAAGAAGGTTTGGAAAACTTTGCAGGTTGTGCCGTGGTGATAAGCCATGACCGTTGGTTCCTTGATCGTATTTGTACACATATCCTTGCCTTTGAGGGAGATAGCAAACTCTATTGGTACGAAGGTAGTTACTCTGAATATGAGGCACATAAGAAAATGCGCTTGGGCGAAGATGCTGAACCTAAACGCGTTCGCTATCGCAGTTTGACATAAATGCTGGCACTGTCTCCATTCATAGTATTTATGATTGTGTATCTTGTAGGGTCGCTCATTGCGGGCGACTTCTATAAGTTACCACTAACTGTGGCGTTTCTAATCGCTTCCGCATATGGTATCTGTACCACACCTAAGCTACAGCTAAGAGAACGAATAAACATTTTCTCACGCGGTGCAGGCAACGAAAATATTATGCTTATGGTGTGGATTTTTGTTTTAGCAGGTGCTTTTGCTAAGATTGCAGGACAAATGGGGGCCATCGATGCCACTGTCAATCTAACTCTTCGTTTCTTGCCTTCGAGCATGCTATTGCCAGGTCTTTTTATAGCAGCATGCTTCATATCATTATCCATCGGTACATCAGTAGGTACTGTAGTAGCACTCACGCCTGTGGCTATAGGTATAGCCGAACAGACGGGCACTACCCTACCCATGATGGTAGCGATTGTTGTAGGCGGTGCATTTTTCGGTGATAATCTGTCGTTTATCTCTGATACCACCATTGTTGCTACACAAACGCAAGGCTGCAAGATGAATGATAAATTCAAAGCCAACATATGGTTGGTTTTACCTGCTGCGTTGTTGGTACTCGTTGTCTATATTTTTATCGGAAAAGATGTGCAAGTTCCTACCGAAGTCCCCCTATTGGAGTGGTATAAAGTGATTCCTTACTTAACAGTATTGGTACTTGCTATTGCAGGTGTAAACGTGCTGGTGGTCTTGCTAATCGGTATTCTATTGGCAGGTGGAATAGGCATGATGAGTGGCGATTTTGATTGGATTAGCGGTATGAGTGCTATGGGAGAAGGTATCATGGGTATGAGCGAACTGATTATTGTCACCTTGTTGGCTGGCGGAATGTTGGCACTGATTCGACATAATGGTGGTATCGACTACCTCATTCGTGTGCTGACCATGCATATCAATAG
Source organism: Paludibacteraceae bacterium (assembly GCA_017384225.1). Classification (GTDB taxonomy): domain Bacteria; phylum Bacteroidota; class Bacteroidia; order Bacteroidales; family Paludibacteraceae; genus Colicola. The sequence continues at coordinate 11,147 of JAFNUD010000110.1, read as the reverse complement.
TAAACGCGGTGCGAAACTGACTATTGCAATCTTGGTGATATTAGCTGACCTATGTACAGCTAACAATACCATTGCTTTGGTATCTGTAGGACCGATGGCACGTGAGATTGCCGATCAATATGGTATTGATAAACGCTTGAGTGCTTCATTGTTAGACACTTTTAGTTGCTTCGCGCAAGGCTTAATACCATATGGCGCACAATTGCTAATGGCAGCAGGATTAGCTGCTATCACACCATTTGAGATTATGGGTTATCTATACTACCCTATGGCATTAGGCGCAGTTGCGCTAATCGGTATTTTCCTGCGCTATCCACGCAAATATAGTTGAAAACAAATTAAGCAAAATTTTTGGAGATAATAAATCAATAATATAAATAAAATAGCGCGGAATTTGGAGTCCCGCGCTATTTTATTTGTAACGATATATTTATTGGTTATTACTGAAACTGTACTCCCTGAGCGTTGTAAGTCTTGCCATCACAGAGGATGAGAAGTTGATTATCGTGGATAATCTGACTGTATTCATCTCAATCGATCGGCAGCACGAACAAGTGCTTCGTCTTTTAGAATACGACGAGTAGCCATCATCAGCAATACGATGTTTACCAATGGCACTGCTGCCCATATCGTAAGGTACCACTCCGAAGCCGCCAACAACATGCCATGGATAGGTTCGTAGCCCTTTACCACAAAGGTAATATACAACGCAAAGAGAGAGCAATGCCCTAAACATAAAATAGCATTCACTACATTCAAACGCGCTTGCACCATGCGGTGACGGAAAAGAAAAATATTGATCATAGCCAATAATGGAATGGCAATACTAATAACTGCTAACGGCCATTTGTCAAAAGTTTGCAAACTAAAATAGGCTGTGCCTTCTGGCAATAAAAATTGTACAGGAGAAAAGACACACACTAAAGTGCCTAATATTACTACCAACAAGAGGTAAAGAGTTTGAATTCGTTGAATCATCGAGAATTTTGAATTTATGAATTTTGAATTAATTGACACAAATCATTGACTAATTGGTACTTTTCGCCTGTCGCAGGGCAAGTAGCAAAGCCCTCTTTGTCAAAACGGAGTTTCTCACCATGACGGCTAACCCATCCTACTCTACGCGCTGGATTACCTACCATCAATGCAAAAGCAGGCACATCCTTCGTTACCACCGATCCTGCACCAATGAGGCAGTATTCGCCAAGTGAGTTTCCACATACGATAGTAGCATTAGCACCTACAGATGCTCCACGATGAATGAATGTATCTTTGTATTCATCTTTGCGAGAAATAGCAGAACGCGGATTAATCACATTGGTAAATACCATACTTGGACCGAGAAACACATCATCACCACAGCGAACACCTGTATATATCGACACATTATTCTGCACCTTGCAGTTGTGCCCAAGCACCACACCTGGCGATACTACTACGTTCTGTCCAATATTGCAATCCTCACCTATCTGGCAACCAGACATGATATGCGAGAAATGCCAAATCTTAGTACCATTTCCTATCAGACAATTATCATCTACATAAGATGATTCATGAACAAAAACTCCATCCATAATTAAAAGAATGCTTTAAAAATATCATTACCATTTGCAAATATAAGCAGAGCAAGCAAGAGCCAGAAGCCGATTGTATTTGCCACTTCAAGGAACTTATCACTTGGTTTGCGACGAGTGATAATCTCCCACAGCAGGAACAAAATATACCCACCGTCCAGCGCAGGAATAGGCAAGAAGTTCATAAACGCCAATATCAAACTGAGGAATGCGGTCATGTACCAGAATGATTGCCAATCCCACACATCTGGGAACATATTGCTAATCGCTCCAAAACCGCCCACACTTTGTGCACCTTCTTTCGTAAAGACTAAACGGAACTGCTTCACGTACATAACCAACTGATCCCAACCCAGTCGAATACCTGCTGGGATAGCCTCAAAGAAAGTATAACTGGTATGCACTGGTGTGTAATACTGCCATGGCAATACACCACCTACTCCCAATTTTGCTTGGTCGCCAATAAAGAGACGTGTCTCTAATAATAATGTATCGCGCGTGTAGGAGATCGTAACGCTATCACATGGATACTGCGCAAGCAATGGAGTAACTTGCGCAAAACATGGACAAGGTGTGCCATTGATAGCAGTAAGCATATCCCCTTTGCGTATATCTGCATAAGATGCTGCTCCACCAGGAATGACTGTATCCACTATATATGGCATATAGTAGGAAAGCAAGGTATAACTACGCTTAGTATAATACTTATCCTGACGTGCTTTCTCGCGTTCTACAGCATCGAAATCGTTTTGCAATGCCAAGAAGCGTTTGCCTAAATCCTCAGACATAGTGAGAGACATAGTGTCCTCGCCACGAAGCACCAATACGTCGCGCTGTCCTTCTAGAATGATAGCCTGTGTTATCTCACCTAATGTCTGTGGTTCTACACCATTGATAGATAACACTTTATCTTTCTGTTCAAACCCCTCGCCTACAAGTATATCGGAGTAGTAAAGTCCTGTGTGTACTTGGTTCAGCGGCAGTGCATCTTTGCCCCATGCGAAGAGTACCATTCCAAAGATAAAGAGCGCAGCCACGAAATTCACTAATATACCACCGATGATGATACAAAGGCGTTGCCATACATTCTTAGAACGGAACTCCCATGATTGAGGCTCAGTGGGCAGGTCAGTAGCTGATTTAGTCTCATCCACCATACCTGCAATCGCACAATAACCACCAAAAGGCACCCAACCAAGTCCCCACTCTGTATTATCAGGATAACGACGCCAATCGTCCTCAGGCAGAGTTGCCAGTTCTTCATCTGTCATAGGACGATAGATGGTTTGTCCCTTCTCATCCTTCTTCTCATTACCTATGCTATCCAATACAGGTACTATTGAAGGCTCAATATTGGGTGCGAAGAACTTTATTTGCCACTTATTATTGATCTTCTTAGCACGGATAATAGAAAATTTAGGATTAAAAAACATATAGAACTTCTCCACGCGCACTTTAAATAATCGCGCAAAGAGAAAATGTCCTAACTCGTGAATCACCACGAGGATACTAAGGGCGAGTATGAGTTGTAACCACTGCATATACTGTTAAGTTGAAATAGTTTTAATAGTTTTAAAAGTTGTAAGAGTTTTTAGAGGTTTAACGCTTCTTTTGCTATTCTGCGTGCTTCTTTATCGGTTTGGACATAGTCCTCATATGTTGGTTCGACTATAAAAGTGGTCTTGGTCATAGTTTGCGCTATCACATCTGACATCTGCAAGAAGCCACATTTCCCCTCACGGAATGCCAAGTTCACCACTTCGTTGGCAGCATTCAACACACAGGGTGTATTTCCTCCTTTAGCAATAGCTTCGTATGCCAATCTGAGATTAGGAAAACGCTGCAAGTCAGGTTCTTCGAAGGTAAGTTGGCTATTGGTAAACAAGTCCAATCGAGGCACATCGCTCTCCCAACGCTCTGGATATGTAAGTGCATACTGAATAGGTATGCGCATATCGGGTGTACCCAGTTGTGCTTTGACACTGCCATCTACAAACTGCACTGCAGAGTGCACCACTGATTGTGGATGCACCAAGACTTGAATCTTATCCACAGGTATATCAAACAACCAACGCGCCTCGATGACTTCAAATCCTTTGTTCATCATGCTAGCAGAATCGATGGTGATTTTTGCCCCCATCTCCCAATTAGGATGCTTCAGTGCTTGTGCGGCTGTCACATGCTGCATCTGCTCAAAGGTATAGGTTCGAAATGGTCCACCGCTGGCGGTGAGCAGGAGTTTCTCCACGCTCCGTATATCTTCGCCCACGAGGCTTTGGAAAATAGCCGAATGCTCACTGTCCACAGGTAGAATATCCACCTTATATAGTTGCGCTAAGCGACAGATAATCTCGCCCGCTACCACCAATGTCTCTTTATTGGCAAGAGCAATGGTCTTTTTGGCTTTGATAGCGGCTATGGTAGGAGGCAATCCAGCATACCCCACCATAGCTGCTACCACTATATCGACTGCTGGCATAGTTACCAATTCTTCTAAAGCTTTTGCACCAGCCATCACCTTGATTGGCATATCGCTTAAGGCTTCGCGCAAACGTGAATAGCAACTCTCATCTGCAATGCAAACCACAGCAGGATTAAACTCTAATGCCTGCTGAATCAGCATCTCGACACTGCGGTGAGCAGTCAAGGCATATACACTAAAAGCATCGGGATGCTGACGCACCACATCCAAGGTTTGTGTGCCTATGCTACCTGTACTTCCTAATATAGCGAGTTGTTTCATTGTTTAATGTATGGTGTAAAGTGTATGGTACACAGGTTGGAGATTAGAAAGCAATCACTTCTTCAGGATTGACGGGTTTACCATCTTGCCAGAGTTCGAACCAAAGCTGTTGTCCATTCACGATGGCTATACTCTCACCCACCTGCACCACATCGCCTACTTGCTTCATGACCTTACTAATATGACGATATACGGATAGGTAGTTGTTGTGCTGCACCAACATGCTATAGGTGTTGTCTATCTCATAATTAACACTAACTACAGTTCCTGCCAATACTGATGTGACATTTTCTTTGTTTGGCGTCTGAATCATCACACCATATCGTTTGTCCTGTTTAGAAAATGATTGCATAATCACACCATGCGCAGGACGAAAGAAGGATAGTACAGGTGCTGTATTGACCACGTAGAAGAGCTGCAAATTGTCTTTCTCCTTAGCTTCATATTGCGCAATAAACTCTTGCGTTGCTTCATTCTTAGCCTCTAAGAGTTGTTCGCGCGTGATGATATACATAGAATCCAGACTTTGCACAGTATCTGTATGCACTTCACCTGCCACCACTTGCTTGATGATATTTAGGTATTGGCGTTGCGTTTCCAAGGTTGCTCCCAGTGAATCCACACGAGAAGACTCCATTACCAATTGTTGGCGTATATCCTCCGAGTAGCCAGGCAAATAGTTTTTTACAGGCGTATAGAGTATCACCAGCGAGAATATGCCCATTGTCAATAAGAACAACAATGCTGCAGCAACGATTGCGCCCCACCCCATGAGGTGTATGTGCAAGTGTTCGGTCAGTGTCTTCTCATCCAAAACACTGATACGATACTTCTCGCTCAATCGTTTCCAGAAATGTCTTTTCTTTTTTTCTTCAGTCATATTTTCTAACCTTTCGCCTATAGCCCGCAGGGTGTTCCATAAAAGGATTAGCCTTCGTCTCTTACTTAATTATCGTGCACCCCTCGCAAGGTTTGAGTTGTTTGAAGAAGTCATTGCCTTTGTCATCCACCAAGATGAATGCAGGGAAGTTCTCCACTTCGATTTTCCAGATGGCTTCCATGCCGAGTTCAGGATACTCTACGCACTCAATAGATTTGATATTCTCTTGTGCCAAGATAGCAGCAGGACCACCGATTGAGCCGAGGTAGAAACCGCCATGTTTTTGGCAAGCGTTGGTCACGTCGATAGTTCGGTTACCCTTAGCAAGCATGATCAAGCTACCACCATTCTCTTGGAACTCATCCACATATGGGTCCATACGACCTGCTGTAGTTGGACCCATAGAACCACAAGGCATACCTGCAGGAGTCTTAGCTGGTCCAGCGTAGTAGATTGGGTGATTCTTGAGGTATTCTGGCATACCTTCACCTGCGTCGAGACGTGCTTTGATCTTCGCGTGAGCGATATCGCGACCTACGATGATGGTACCATTGAGTGAGAGACGAGTACCGATAGGATATTGGCTAAGGAGTTTGCATACGTCTGCCATTGGTTGGTTGAGATCTACGCATACTGCATCGCCTTCGCCCGCATTACGCAATTCTTCTGGGATGAGACTTGCTGGATTGTTGTCCATTTTCTCAATCCAGATACCGTCCTTATTAATTTTACATTTGATATTGCGGTCAGCTGAGCAGCTAACGCCCAATCCGATTGGACAACTTGCGCCGTGACGTGGAAGACGAATCACGCGAATATCGTGTGCCATGTATTTACCACCGAATTGTGCACCAAGACCAATCTTGTATGCCTCTTTCAGCAGTTGTTCCTCAAGTTCGATGTCGCGGAATGCACGACCCGTCTCATCGCCAGTAGTTGGAAGTGTGTCGTAATAGTGGGTAGAAGCGAGCTTCACAGTGAGCAAATTCTTCTCTGCGCTGGTACCACCAATCACGAATGCGATGTGATATGGAGGGCAAGCAGCAGTACCAAGACTCTTCATTTTCTCTACGAGGAATGGGATGAGTGTACCAGGATTTTGGATACGAGCTTTGGTCTCTTGGTAGAGGTAGGTTTTGTTGGCAGAACCACCACCTTTGGTCACACATAGGAAATGATATTCCATGCCTTCGCAAGCCTCGAGGTCAATTTGTGCAGGGAGGTTGCATTTGGTGTTCACTTCATCGTACATATTGAGTGGAGCATTTTGCGAGTAGCGCAGGTTGCGCTCGGTGTAGGTGAGATACACACCTTTAGAGAGTGCCTCTTCGTCGCAATAGCCAGTCCATACTTGTTGACCTTTTTCGCCATGGATAATGGCAGTACCAGTATCTTGGCAGAGTGGCAATTGACCTTTGCAAGACACCTCTGCATTGCGGAGGAATGTCAATGCTACGTATTTATCATTCGCACTTGCCTCTGGATCACGCAATATTTTTGCCACTTGTTCGTTGTGACTACGACGGAGCATGAAGCTCACGTCAGAGAAAGCGGCATTAGCCATTTTGGTGAGACCTTCAGCTTCGATTTTCAGCATTGGTTTACCTTCGAACTCGCCAACTGACACATGGTCTTTTGTTAGCAAATAATACTCTGTTTCATCCTTACCCAATTGAAACATTGGTGCATACTTAAATTCCATACTTGTTATGTGTTTTTATGTTATCCTAAATGTATTCCGTGCGCCGCGCGCGTTGCATGCGCACATATTCGCTGCAAAGGTACTGCTTTTTTTTGACTTAAGCAAATAAAAAGTAGTATTTTTCCAAGATTATAGCAATAAATTAGAATCTAACACTAATACCCGCATGAATATTGATACCTGCTTGGGCATAATACCAACAACAACGAGTGTCATCGGCAAAGCGGCTTGCTTCCGCACCGCCATTATTAGCATACTTAGCATTAAACATATTATTCAATTGGCATTGCAATCGCACCTCTGGCACTCCTATTCGCTTACACCATTTCTCCAAAGGCAAGAGATATTCCAAATTCAAATTAGTTATAGAGTATGCACGCAACATAGCATTATCGTCTTCTGTATTATCCAGATACTGTTTCCCCACAAACGACGTGTGCAAAGTAGCTGTTACTCCCGCTATATCCACTGTAAATAGTGAAGAAAACGTAATGCTGGGTGAAAAAGCAATCGTAGTAGTACCAACCACAGAATCCTGCCCCACCCAATTCCAATCGTTCTGATTATCATAGAGATCAACATACTGATGGTAATTGAGAATCTTATTGCGCGAAAGTACTAAATTGCCATCCCAACGCAACCAATCGATAATCTTCACACCAGCCGTAAGCTCAGCCCCTAGACGATAGGAATCCTTGACGTTCTTAGTCTTATAAGCCCCCACATCGTTGTACTCGCCTGTGAGCACTAGTTGGTTGTCGTAGTCCATAAAGTAAAAATTAGTACCTATGGAAAAACGGGTGTGCGAATAGGTGTATCCTAATTCGTAATCGTATAATCGCTCCGCCTGCGGCAAACCAACATAATCACCTGTCATAGAATCGAATACAACATTCTCTTTGTAGTTGTTGCGACTGGGTTCGCGATTAGCAATAGCAAAGGAGGCATAGAGCAAATGCGCGCGATTTTGATAGGTAATACCTGCTTTGGGATTGAAGAAATGGAAGTTCACCGTAAGCGGAAGATTGGTCATATTCTCATCGTTGAGTCCATTACGCGAATAGCGCACATAACGGTATTGCAGATCAGCGTAGAGCGTCAATTGCTCTTGCGCACGACGAATAATGCGCCAATTGACCTTGGCATAGGTATTGGCATCAATCTTATTGGCAGCATTGCGGTAGTATTCATAATTGACAGGCAGTAGCAGCGTGTCTTGCAAGTAATGAAGTGTGCCGAAATGTTCGCCCAAATAGTGGTTGGATGCTAGTCCCAGTTGAGCATCAAGCCTCTCCGAGATATACTTCGAAGAGAATACCAAACCATAGAAATGATTGTCCAGATGCTTGCGATACATGCCATATGCCTTATATGAATAAGGCAATCCCCAGTACGACAGTTTCTTGCGCTTATATTGCTCATAGTAGCCTGCGCCATGGGTGTAGTGAGCCGTAGCAGCGAGCGACCATTGTTGGTCAATACGGTGCATAAGCGACAATTGAGCATGCTGCTGCGCGTAGTTGTCGGTTTGATTGGGATAATATGCCAGAGAATCCGAACCATCTGCAGCCGTAGTGATGTATTCGCCAGCAGGGTTGTATCGGCGATCTGCCCCATTGAGTCCGTAGGCTGTGGCATAATCTACGCCATCCCATCCCATGCCAGTCTTCTCGCTACCGCCAAAAAAGCGGGCTACCACTTGTGTACGCTCGCCATACCACCCCAGATCACCATAATAGGAGTATAGATCGGAAGCTGTGCGATACAGAAAGCCATCGGAGTTGACCTTAGAGAAGCGAGCATTAGCTTGCCAACGATTAGGCAGAGCGATATGCGCGGAAAGCATCTCTCGAAAAGTGCGGTACATACCGCCATTGAAAGATAGGGTGAAGTGGCTATCGGCTGGGGTTTGGCTATTAGTAAGCATGTTGATGCTACCGCCGAAAGAGGAGCTACCATTAGTAGAGGTACCCACGCCACGCTGAACCTGTATATTGGACATGCTACTACTCATGTCTGCCATATTGACCCAAAAGACGGTTTGACTTTCGCTATCGTTGAGTGGCACATCATTCACTGTCATATTGATACGTGTATGATCCGTACCTCGTATGCGGAAGTAAGTGTATCCTATTCCCAATCCGTCGTCGCTTGTAGCAATGAGCGCAGGCGTAGCAGAGAGCAGATAGGGTAAATTCTGCCCTGTATTGCTCCGATTGAGTTGCTCGCCAGAGAGCTTAATACGATTGTTAGTGACTTGCGCCACAGGCGCGTTAACGACTACTTCGTCCAAATCGCGAACTAAAGTAAGTGTGTCGGTGTTAGCAAATGCAACACCATAAGCAGCTACGTAAGCTGCAAGAAAGATTGTTTTTTTCATTTTCCCTCTACAGAATTACCTGTGCAGGTTCAAAGGGTATGATCTCAGCCCAAAGAAGTGAGGCACCCCAAAAAGTTAATAAATTATGTTAGTTATCAGGCACACTTGCCTGTTTCTTCTTTTTTTCTGTATTAAACAACAATTATAACCAAAGTCAACACACATGTACTATCTTATCCTACTTGTACATCAGCAGCAATCTTGCGAATCAATCCCTTGAGCACATCGCCAGGACCAAACTCGTAGAAGGCCGTAGCACCATCGACAATCATCTGCTGCACTGATTGCGTCCAACGCACAGGCGATGTCAACTGTTCGAGCAGTTGCTTCCTTATAACATCCTTATCCACTTCCGCACGCGCGCTCACGTTTTGATAAATAGGACACACAGGCGTATGGAAAGTAGTTGCCAATATAGCTTTCTCCAATCGCTCTGCTGCTGGCAACATCAATGGCGAGTGAAAGGCTCCTCCGACAGGCAAACGCAAAGCACGCTTAGCACCAGCTTCTTTGAGAGCTTTGCAAGCCAATTCCACCCCCATAATAGAACCTGATATAACCACTTGACCTGGGCAGTTGAAATTGGCAGCCACAACGCAATCGGTCATTGGCGCTTGATTATCGGTTGTTGATAATAAGGATTGGCAGATTGCGGCGACCTTATCATCCTCCATTCCAAGAACAGCTGCCATGGTTCCAGACTGCATCTCGCATGCCTCCTGCATAGCCAATGCACGTTCACTCACAAGACGCAAACCGTCTTCCCAAGCTATGACCCCAGCCTTCACCAACGCAGAAAACTCACCCAAACTATGACCAGCCACCATAGAAGGACGCAGTACCGTTGATAACTGACAACTAACAATAGAGTGCAAGAATATAGCAGGCTGCGTTACACAGGTCTGACGAAGATCATCGTCCTCGCCATAGAACATAACATCGGTCAAGGAAAACCCCAAGATGTCATTGGCACGCTGCATGATGGTGCGCGCCTCTGCATGAGAATCATATAAATCCTTTCCCATACCCGAGAATTGAGCCCCCTGACCTGGAAATACGAAAGCAGTCATATAGTTGTGCGGTGTAGTGATTAGTATTACGAATTTGGGCACAAAGGTACAATATTTTTCGCAAATACACAAATATTTGTATAGAAAACAAAAAATAACAAGAAATAGAGAATATAATTTGCATATGTCAAAAAAAAGTAGTACCTTTGCAGGCTGTTTGGTATGCGCACGCGTAATGATATAAGGCGTGCTATGCAGGTTCGACTGAGCCGACTTGTCTAACCTATTTGACTTGTCTGACTTCAGAAAGCGAACAAAGTGAACGATTTAACATAAAATTATTAACATAAAAGATTAAAAAAATGGACAACAAGAAACGTGTTTACACCTTCGGTAACGGTAAGGCTGAAGGTAACGCATCAATGCGAGAGACATTGGGCGGTAAGGGCGCAAACTTGTCTGAGATGAACTTGGTAGGTGTACCAGTACCTCCTGGATTCACTATCATCACAGATGTTTGCAACGAGTACTACGAAGTAGGTCAAGAGAAGATCGTTGAGATCCTTGACAAGGAAGTGAAAGCAGCAGTAGCTCACATTGAGAGCTTGATGAATAATACCTTTGGCGATCCAAAGAATCCACTCCTCGTGAGTGTTCGTTCTGGTGCTCGCGCTTCAATGCCAGGTATGATGGATACCATCTTGAACCTTGGTTTGAACGATGAGGTAGCTGCTGGTCTCGTAGAGAAGACTGGTAACCCACACTTCGTATATGATAGCTACCGCCGTTTCGTACAAATGTACGGTGACGTAGTTCTCGGTATGAAGCCAGTGAACAAAGAGGATATGGACCCATTCG
>JAFNUD010000044.1 GCA_017384225.1 Paludibacteraceae bacterium | reverse complement strand
GGTCAACACATCACCTTCCTCGATACTCCTGGTCACGAGGCGTTTACTGCCATGCGTGCACGTGGTGCGAAGGTAACAGATATTGCGATTATCATTGTGGCTGCTGACGACGCAGTCATGCCACAGACCATCGAGGCTATCAACCACGCACAAGCAGCGGGTGTACCTATGATTTTCGCCATCAACAAGTGCGATAAGCCTACCGCTAACCCAGAGAAAATCAAAGAGCAACTCTCTGGTATGAATATCCTCGTAGAGGATTGGGGTGGTTCTTACCAATGCCAACATATCTCTGCTAAGAAGGGTGAAGGTGTCTTCGAACTGCTGGAGAAAGTGCTTCTCGAAGCCGAGATGCTCGAACTCAAAGCTAACCCTAACCGCCGTGCCAAAGGTTCTATCATCGAGTCTTCGCTTGATAAAGGTCGTGGCTATGTAGCGACTATCCTCGTACAAGATGGTACCCTCCACCACGGTGATATTGTCCTCGCAGGTATATATCATGGTAAGATCAAAGCCATGTTCAACGAGCGTGGACAACGCATCCAACAGGCCCTTCCTGGCGAGCCATGTCTCATTTTGGGTCTCAACGGCGCACCACAGGCGGGTGACGAGTTCAATGTGATGGCTACCGAGCAAGAGGCACGCGAGATTGCTAACAAGCGTGAGCAATTGCAACGCGAGATGTCGCTCCGCACCAAGAAGCACGTCGGTCTTGACGAAATTGGTCGTCGCTTGGCTATTGGCGACTTCAAAGAGCTTAACATCATCGTTAAGGGTGATGTGGACGGCTCTGTGGAAGCACTCAAAGACTCGCTCATCAAGCTCTCTACCGAGAATATCCAAGTCAATGTTATCCACGGTGCTGTGGGTGCGATCTCTGACTCCGATGTCCTTTTGGCTGCGGCTTCCGATGCTATTATCGTCGGCTTCAACGTGCGTCCTACCAGCACAGCGCGTAAGATGGCAGAGAACGAGGAGGTGGATATCTGTATCTACTCCATCATCTACGATACCATCAACGAGATCAAGTCTGCTATGGCAGGTATGCTCTCGCCAGAGATCAAGGAGGAGGTTACGGCTACCCTCGAGGTATTGCAAACCTTCCGTATCTCCAAGGTGGGTACTATCGCAGGTTGTATCGTGCGTGAGGGTAAAGCCAAACGTGCTAATAAGTGCCGCGTGATCCGTGACGGTATCGTTATCCATACTGGCGAACTCTCTTCGCTCAAGCATGGTAAGGATGACATTAAGGAGGCAGGTCTTAATATGGAGTGCGGTCTGAGCATTAAGAGCTACAACGACATAGTAGAAGGCGACCTCATCGAGACCTACGAGGAGATCGAGGTAGCAAAGACCTTGTAAATCGTTCAGTATGGTTCAATAGCCCTGCGGGCTGTTTAATATAGTTCAATATTGAACAATTATGAGCAATTTTGAACAACATTGAACAAAACAACAATCGCATCTCATTCGAGGTGCGATTGTTGTATAAAGTACTTTTTATTAAGATTGCTTTCTTTAAAAAGTTGAATGTAATCCCCGCTTCTACACCATAAACTTTACACCCTATACCAGAAAAATAGCACCAAAAAGCGATTTTTATTTGCACATCTCGAAAAAAAAGTGTAACTTTGCAGCCAAATGAGTTAAAAACGATGGCTATACAATACAGCATCATTTATGCAGTCATTCGCCCAGAGATTGCAGAGAAATTGAGTTTGGGCATTCTGACCATTGAGGACGAAAAGGTCAATGTGCGTTATTCGCAAAAGAAATTGGATGTCTTGAAAATGCTTTATACTCCGAAAGAGTACGAGGCAGTATCTCGTATGGTACGCCAGGACCTTCGCGGTTTAACTCCACAAACACTTACATACCTGACGCGCTATTCTAATAACCTTATTGCTTTCTCTCAAATTCAAAACATTGACAACACACAAAGCAATATCAATAGCGATTGGTTGTATAAGAGTTATGTGTATAATTCATAATGGACATACAAAAACAATACTAACCCATAAATTGTAAATAACCCAATAAATTGTACATTGTAAATCAATAAATTGTAAATTATTTCGCAACGATACCGTTGCCCGACATATTTAATATAGCGTTATAAGCCCAAACTTGATGCCCTGAAACTTCGACACTTTTAGGAATCATTAATTACTCAAGCACGGTTTTATGTACGCTCACGTTATCAGCGTGAGTTTTCTGTGCATAAATTTGAGTAATTAAGGTAGTCGAAGACCTCAGAGCATCAAATTGAAGCGAACGAAAGTTCACGCTTTTATTTGCTCAATCCAAAATAATTCATTACCTTTGCACCCGATTCCTACGCTGGAGGGAGTATGTCCTGAGAAAAGCGTTTCGCAATGGTTCTTTCTTGGGTAGGTTCAGGATATATTAAATAGTTAAATACGATATGAAGATTAACTCTTTATGTTTCAACGAAATGTTGAAATACTGCACACCATTGCAGATCAAGAAGCAGGTGGAAGCAAATATGCATTGTTCAAAGGTTGTATTCGCTCCAGATAAACAAAAACTTACCCTTGAACTAAAGGATGATGAAAATAAATTGCTTTCCTATCCATGTGTGTATCGATGGTTAGTTCTAAAAGATAAAGTGGTAAGTATTTTGGGGGATGAGAGCTTGCTCAATAAGTTAGAGAAAAAAGAAATAAACGAAACTTCTTATTATGTCTTGTATTTTGGAAAAAGTGTGAGTGGTAAGACTCGTATTTTATCGCAACACTTAAGAGGTACTATTGAAACATCCACTCTGCGTCGTACATTATATAGTTTATTGTACAACACTGACCCTAATGCAACAGAAAAAGAAGTAGAACAGTATTTTGAAGGAACTTATTTTGAATGGCTACAATTTGATAAAGAGGATGAAAAAGAATTAATAACTTGCATTGAAGCCATTTGTGTGGCATTAGGTGCATATCCGCTTAATATCGAAGGAAATCCTCATCGTATGTTAATAAAGGGAAAAAGCCTTATGGAACTTAGAGGTAGTATTAACAAGCAATAAATCAACAACAAATAATTATGAGAAAACTATTCTTTCTTTTCGTGGCACTCCTCGCCACCACTAGCCTTTGGGCGCGCCCTTTCCAAGTCGGTGATTTGTACTACAAGATTGCTGGGGACAATGGAGTTGAATCCATGCCAACAGTCTCAAATCCTGGTGCTGGACGCACCACTGTTGTCCTTTATTATGTACCAGAAAACACTCCTGCAGGTTGCTATGCTGTAGGCACAGTTAACAGTTGGGATTCAAACAACACCGACTTTATGTTCACTCCTATTGAGGGAGCGGGCACAGGTTGGGTCGCTTGTACATTCGATTATGAGCCAAATATGCAAATTAAAGTTTTAGCTATCCCTTCTGACCCTGATTTTCTAGGTTGGTCTTACCAATGGGGTAAAAACATAGATTGGGAGAACGATCTTGAAGAGGACAATGTAGTTATTCTTGAAGGAACTGGTTATTTGGAACTCGAGTCCCAAGGAGAGCCAAAGCTTGTTGGACTTGCTGATGACGGTGTGATATATATAGAAGTGAAAGATTGGGCAAACAATCCTTATGTAGATTCCACTCCTTGTACTACTGCAGCTTTCAGACACCCATGGGGCAGTGGCGATTGGACCTATCGCGAAGCTACCAAGACAGCACAGGCTACTTTCGAAATCAACGCTATCTATGGTGGCAGTGGTTTGAATGTTGCTACTGATGTTTATGCTACTCACGAGAGGTGGTATTATGACCAAATAGAATTCGTTGGTGATGTTGCTCAAGGTGACTCTGTAAACTTCAAGTTCATTTCTGAGAAACAGACCATCGGTAGGATGATTGTCACCCTTATTGAGAAAGGAACTGGGGTTGATAATCCTTGGTACACACCATGCAAGAAATCTCCAACGGTTTCGCAAAAACATGCAAGCACTAATTCGCCTTTCCAAGTCGTGGTGACACGCCAACCTGAATCAAGCGACAATTATGCCTATCTTTCTACTGCTTATATACCAGAAACCGTTGTGTATAGAGGTAAAACTTACGAAGTTGTTGGCGTTGATGAATATGCTTTTGAAAACTCCCCAGTAACTTCTGTTACTATCCCTAATAGTGTAAAAAGTATCGGACGTTTTGCATTCTCTAATTGTACCAATCTTGCATCTGTTAATTTTGGTAACAGCGTTACGAGCATTGGAAACTTGGCATTTCAAGGCTGTACTTCTCTTGCCTCTGTCACTATTCCCAATAGCGTAACAAGTATTGGTAGAGGTGCTTTTGTATATTGCCCTATTCTTACTTCTATTACGATCCCCAGTAGTGTAATAAGTATTGGCGAAGAAGTTTTTAGTTATTGTTATTCTCTTACCTCCGTAGTGGTAGAAAGCGATAATGCAATATATGATAGTCGTGAAAATTGCAATGCTATTATTGAAACAGCAACTAACAAAGTTATTGCAGGTTGCAAAAAATCGATTATTCCGAATAGTATTACAAGTATTGGAGATTGGGCTTTCTATGGTAGTTCTATTGCATCTATCTCCATTCCAAATAGCGTAACAAGCATTGGTGATCAGGCATTTTTAGAGTGTGAATCTTTATTGTCTATTTCTATTCCTAATAGCGTAAGAAGTGTTGGAGGGTATGCATTTGCTGATTGTCTATCTCTAGTATCTGTCAATATCGGTAACAATATTACCAGTATTGAGGATGGCACTTTTGAAGGTTGCACTTCTCTTGCGACAATTAGTCTTTCTAATAGCATTGAAAACATTGGCGAAGAGGCTTTTGCTTCCTGTACTTCTCTTAAGAGCTTTACGGTTCCTAATAGTGTAAAGAGTATTGGCGAGGAAGCATTTGCAGGTTGCGAAACATTAGGTACGATTGTCTTAGGAGATAAAGTCAAAGAAATTGGAAATTATGCTTTTAATGGGTGTGACAAGTTATACCATATATATTGCTACGCTCCAGAGCCTCCAATCGCAGATGAAGATGTGTTCACGAACTACAATGTCAACCTATATGTTCCTTGCAATTACCTTGATAACTACAAGTATGACAGAGTGTTTGGCTCATTCAAATATATCCAATGTATCGAGTCCGAGGATGTTACTACCGATGATGTTGTCGTTACCCCTTCCACCAATGATGTAACTATCATATGGCCAACAGAAACAGGAGCGGACACTTATACGATTGTTATCAAGAAAGGAGATGAGGTATTCTGCACATTGACATTCAACGCTGATGGTCAGTTGCTCAATATCACTTTCGCCCCATCACGCGATGGAAATAATCATCCTGCGCAATATGCAGAGCAAGCAGCCAATGGCTATCGCTTTACTGTAACAAACTTAGAGTCAGGAACTAAATATAGTTATAACATCGAAGTAAAAGATGCTTCTAACCAAACCATCAAGTCATATTCTGGCGAGTTTACAACCCAATCTACAACGGCGGTAGATGAGGTTGAAGTAAGCGATAACGCTAATGTACAAAAGACTATCCACGATGGTCAATTGCTTATCCTGCGAGATAGCAAAATCTATAATGCAATGGGACAAGAGTTGTAATCCCTAAGGCAGACCTTCGGCACAACTTTCGGCACACGAAAACTTTTTTCAAAAAAATACACCCTAAAACTTGCATATTTCGCAAAAATGTAGTACTTTTGTGCCCGAAATGTTGTATATATATATACTTATTGTATTTATATAAAATAAAATGGGCATAATAGATTGGGTATATGACCAAGAAATTCGTGGTAACTACACTTTTTCACAAGAAGAAGTAGTTGCTGCATTACCAGATAAGTCGAAGGGTAACATAAAAACCACATTAGGACGCTTGATTAAGCGCGGACGTTTGCAGTCTGTATATAATGGTTTTTATGTGATTGTTCCTGTACACTATCAATTAAAGGGCGTTATACCACCAACTTACTATATTGATAATCTAATGCGGTATATCAACAAACCGTATTACATCTCTCTGTTGTCAGCAGCCGCAATGCATGGCGCTGCGCATCAGAGAGCTATGTACACGCAAATAATGACTGTTCCGCCAAGAAAAAATGAAACAAGAAAAAATCCTTTACTGGATTGGAATTATAGACAGAATATGCCCACCGAATTTTTGCTATCTAAGAATGCGGAAATGGGGATCCTATGGGTATCATCATTAGAATTAACAACCATTGATTTGGTGCAATTCGCACATAATGTTGGTGGGTATCAACGAGCTGCCACGGTACTTGCTGAGTTATGCACAGAATTAAATGTTGAAAAGATTGTAGCTATACTACCATATACCACTATCGCAACCATTCAACGATTGGGGTATTTGTTGGAATATGTCTTAGAAGAATCACAGTTGGCGAATGATCTTTATAGCAAAATATCGCAACAGAATCAATTGAAGAGCATATTGTTAGATACGAAACAACAAAAAAATCCAAATAACACACCTAATCGTTGGCATGTGAACGCCAATGTAGAAATAGAAATAGACGAATTATGGTAAATCGTGCATCTATAATGGCATGGAACGAACATGCTCCATGGATAGAACCAGCAATGGTAGAACAGGATTTGATAATCTGCAGAGCACTGGTTGATATCTTTAGTGATGAGTTCTTGCGTGAGCAATTGGCATTCCGTGGAGGCACTGCGCTCCACAAACTGTATATGCATCCTCAACCACGCTATAGCGAGGATATTGATCTTGTACAAATCAATCCAGAACCGATTAAGCCCATTTTATACAGATTAGGAGAAGTTCTAAGTTGGATGCCAGACCGTGTTACAAAAGTCAAACGATACAATAACACCATTCTTTTTCGCATGGAATCAGAGATTCCTCCTGTGCAGCCGATTCGTTTGAAGGTGGAGATTAACTGCTTTGAGCATTTTAATGTGTTGGGATTGCAACGCATTCCTTTTGAAGTTCATAATCCGTGGTTTAGTGGTAAATGCGAACTAACCACCTATACCTTTGAAGAACTTGTTGGAACGAAACTTAGGGCTCTGTACCAACGCAAGAAAGGACGTGATTTGTTTGATTTGCAAATTGCACTTCAAAAAGCAGCTCCTAACATAGACCAAGTTATGGAATGTTATAATCGTTATATGGAGTTTGTGGTCGATAAAGTTCCAACCTACAAACAATTTGTACAAAATATGGAATTGAAGATGGAGGATCCAGATTTTCTACATGATACAGAATTACTTCTTCGTACAGATTCAGAACCTTTTGACCCTGCAACAGCCTATCAATTGGTGAAAGAAACATTTATTGAACGCATGCCTGGTAAAAGAGAATAAGTGCAATTTATTACTCACCTTCGGTACAATCTTCGGCACACGAAAACTTTTTTCTAAAAAATACACTTCCCGCGTTATATATATACCATTTTTCTCTCCATATTCTCAAACCTTCGGCACAAAACTACCAAAATGCCGAAGATACGGCATTACTATAATGTATAGAGGCATAAACATTTGACACACAATTGCTACAGATAAGGCACAACTAGCCCATAGATATGATACAGTGGTCGCGAAATGGTCGCCAAGCCCGCAGGCAACTTGAGAGAAACCTAATAGCCACCGAAAGCCCAGAGATATCCCACAGATCTCCTCGTTTTCTGT
>JAFNUD010000043.1 GCA_017384225.1 Paludibacteraceae bacterium | reverse complement strand
TTGCACTCCTCAAACCTATTATGGAACGATGATTTGTGTTACGCCACTCCATTGTTCATACGGCCAGATAGGTTATACGGTTCATTTTCCTTATACTACGCTACCTGAAGTTGCCTACGATTGGGAGCTGAAGGAACTGACCGTAGATGAGATGGACTGGCAGGAGTATCTGGAAGCATAAATTGATTAGCCACCAATAGCGAATACTACTGGTGGCTAATCTCATCTTCTCATGGAAGAACGTCTCTCGATATCTTCAGTTTCGTGCGTTTCATCAACCTCTTCCACATCCTTTTGTATACCTTCATTTGACAATTCTTCAACAATGGGCGAATCATTTCGCTGGCCAACATTGCTAGTCCTGCTTTCTTCCAGTTCCAAAGAGACTTTATCGACTACTTGGGTAAGCATGGAGGTTGCTTTCTTTACATCCAACAGAGTTGTCTTAATGAATTGTGGTGACTCTTTGAGCTGGGTTAGCCATGACTTCAGGTAAGCACAACTGTCTTCTTTTATATTCTTGGTCATTCCATATCGTTGTGATGTAAGAGCACTGCCCAATTCGGCCACCAATTCCTCTCTGGCATATTCAGAACTTCCAAAGCCATGTGAAGGACTGAACCGATCCAATTGGTCTTTAGCTCCAGTAGAGTGAATCATCTCGTGAAACAGTGTTCCGTAGAAAGCCTCACTGTTTTTAAACTGTCGCATCTCTGGTACCACAATCTCATTCTTGGATATGGAAAAATAGGCGTTATCCTGGTACTGTGGCTTGATGGGACAAATCCATAGATTATCTGCTATAATTTTGTCTACCGGCTCAAATTTGAACGAATCTTGATTCTCCCTTGCGGTGACTGTCTCTTCTTGTTCCAGCTTCTCCCATAGTTTAGGCCGTGCTTCCTGAAGGTTTGTCTGAGCCACATTGAACACTCTGAAGACTTGTAACTTGGGATATACGTTGTAGTGTGCTTTTTCTTCATCTGTCAGACGTTTGTAGTCGTCATACTTAATCTTCTCTTTGGTCTCTTTGTCGATGCATGTAAAGGTGGTAAGCATCACAGGAAATGATTGTTCGCCCTTGCGGACTGATACTCTGGGAAGTTCTTCGCCTTCTTTACCGTCTGGCTTGTTGAATCGCTGAATACAGTCAAAAGTACAGAACCTTGGTATGGTATATCCGTTCTTTTCACAGTGCATCATAAGCATAAGGGCATTCATTCCATTATACTCACGACCAGTCAGATTCTTAGGCCATCTTAGGGCACCTTGGGTGAACCAGGGCTTGTTCCAATCCTGCTGAAGACCTTCAATCTTTTCAATAATCATATCCGCGAACAGCTCAAGAGCCTTGTCTTCACTGCTTGGACCTGATGAGTTTTTATGATATCGAGCCATAACTATTCTTGATTAGATGTGTTGGCAACAGGTACATATGGGCTGACGCTCTTGATTCTTGAACTGATGGTAAGCTTCTCCTTGAAGAAAGACAGATCCAAAGTTCCTGCAATCTCCACCTTTGTTTCTGGTTTGATAGCGTCATCAAGAACTTGACTGAAATCAAAGAAACTGATCCAGATATACTCAAAGCCATCTGACACCTTTTCCGATGATACTCCTGAAAAGGTGCGATATTTATTCCCTTTCTTATCGGTTTTCTCCTCGATGGTCTTGCCCAATTTACCTCGGAACAGCATACTGCCCTTGATAGAATCGATGGCAGCTACATTCTCGAACTCAAATCCCTCTGCATAAAGATTGAGATATAGGTTCTCTCCACGCTTCTTGAAGAGCAATGTTCCAGATGCATTCAATCGTGTGCCGACACAGAATTTGGATACATCATTATTCTTCTCACAATCACAAAGAACGCTGACATCTAACACCTTACTTCCTGATGTTGTAGGAAGCACGATATTCATAGCGAAAGACATGAACGATTTACCGTCTTTATTGGTGCGAATGATGGCCTCTTTGTTGATAGTGCCACATACGCTAACTTCACATTTAATCATAATTATTGCTTTAGTGTTATACAATGACTATGACTAATACAGACTAATTTGTTGAACGTTGAGTTATAAATTCACCATCAGGTGCTCTAATCATTTGTATCATATCATCACGCTTTTAATACTATCGTTTAAGACTCTCTTCCTGACCCTGTCCCTGACTCATTCCTTGTTCGAAGTTCTGAGAGGCAAACTTGGTCAATATCACAGAATTTACTATTCCGGCTACACGCAGGCGTTTTGATTCATCTGTAAGCTCATTATTATTCAAAACCACAGAAAGGCGACTAAGCTCGTTGGAACTCAGCGTATGCGACACTGTCTTGTCGCCAGTAGTTGCTCTAATAAGCGTCTCTCCTTTATCGTTGATATCCAGTGTACAACTCTTGTAATTAGGTAGCAAAGAGGTCAAATCGATGCTTTTCTTGTCTACAGCATCGGAGATCTCATCAATCTTTTCCTCTTCGCTCTTCTTATCGATCTCTACGGCAAGCATCATCAATGAAGAGAAAGCCGTGACAGCAAAGTCAATAATAGGGTCATGACTGCCACCCAATCCAATGCCACTATCTTCGGATGAGAGTAGTTTCTTCATCCAGTCATCAGCGGTCATCGTATGGTCTATTTGTGTTCCATGTTCTGTTGTCTGGAACTTGGCCATCAAATCAGTTCCGTTATGTAGTGCTTGTATTTGGATATTTCCCTTTTGAGAAATCTCAGCCAAGTATGCAGCAGGGTCAACATTTCTCGAAGATCCATCCGCTTGAATCGTCTTCACCTCCAGGTGTAGATGAGGTCCAGTTGTTCGTGTACCTGTATTACCTGAAATACCCAACTGTTGACCTGCCTTGACAGTATCGCCAACTTTCACTGTTACGGAATCAAGATGAGCATAGGTAACTTGTACCTTTGTCTGGTCTTCTCGTTCATACTCAACGGTCACACTTTTACCAGCCTCTGTCTGTCCGTTGTGGTTAACCTTGACAATTTTGCCATTAGATTCAGTTGCCATAAGGATTTCCTTATCACACCTGATGTCCATACCGGAATGCATCTGCTTTTTCGATGGGTCAAGAGGGTCTTCACGAACTCTGAATGGGGATGTGACAAACAAGAAATCATCACGTTTAAGTGGTAAGGAATATTCTGTAACAAGAATCTTGTCATCTACTACAATCGGTTGGGGTTCTCTCATCTCAGCATTGGCTTGTCCTGTAGATTTCCCTTCAGACTGTAATTGTAGCATCACTTCCTTGTCATACTTGTCAAGTCCGTTACGTTCAATGATTTGCTGGAGTTTCTTGTCATAGTCTGAGCCACTGGCATATCCAGCCTTGGCTATTTCTTCAGTCCATCCCTTATAATCGTCAGGAGCTAAAGTGAAACACTGGGCGTAACGCTTATTGTCAACCAATACCTTACTATGGTGCTCAAAGGATTCACCCACATTGTCGTAGGCACAGAACTTCTCATTTGGCTTATCATCCGTGTATACTCCATATTTACCGCCCTGAGCAAGCCAGGCAGCACTGGCTTTAATGCCAAAATGGTTATTCTCCTTCCTCGCTAACTGACTCTGCCCATTGGCACTCTCCAATATTCCTTGAGCTAATGTCACGGATGCTGGAATGCCGTATTTGACCATCTGTTCCTTTGCGTACTGGGCGTACTGTTCCGCATATTCCTGATTTTTACTCTTTCCCATATCTATGATTACATTTTAATTCCTTGTGGTCGTCTCTCTTCTTCTGATTGGTTCTCATTCTGATTGGCATTCTCTACTTCCTGAGCCGTTTTCTCATTGTTACTCTTTTCATGAGAAGCACCGATATTGAGAATATCTGCATATAGAGTGGCTGCTAAATGGCGTTTATACTCATTCTTGTCTTCTGCAATCCACATGCGTTGCCATTGTTGTGGCGTAACACTGCGTGGTGCAACCTTCTCACCATTGATGGATGCAGCACAGAAGATGCCGTCCTTCGTCTTATATATGGCAATGCGTTCAATCTTATTCAGATCGGTATCTTGAGCACTACTTCCAAAGAGGTCCACCTTTAATTCGGGATGCGTCTCTGACAGAGCGTAATATTTGTTGGCCAATTCAGAACGAATGTTTCCCAAGTTATTCATTGATTGTTTCAAAGTGGTGAAAAAGAGGTTCAAATCCGCTTTATCAGGATATATCGAGAAGCCATCTTTACCTTCAGGCTTGATATATAACGTCCATCTGCATTTGTCATCCTGAAGCATTTGTATCTGGTCGAAACGAACCTCATTTGCCTTCTTCACAGCGGATGTGGCATCAAGTGTTGAAAGGTATTCCAATGCCCAATTATTGAGTCGGGCTTCTGAAATCTCCTTATTGGCAAAGTATGTGTCATCCGGACGGTAACCAAAGGCACCATCGGGATTGTAGAACCTCACATTCTCAATTCCACTGAGCTTAAGTTCTCGTTCTATGCGAGCCTTGCTCATGCCTTTAACTTCTACATCAGGTTCCAAAGATGCTCCTTGAGGGAGGATTACATCAGCTTGCTTTGAACCCATATCTTTGACAATGACGACAATACGATTGTCTGAATCAGGTCTGCTCTTTATCTCATTTGCTATTGTATAATGCTTTGGAAGCTGATCACGCATTTGTTCCGTTTCCTTTGCATTACGATAGGTGGCATATTCAATCTTTTCGCCTTTCTCTGCTCTACGAATAACCTCAAGAGAGTTGTTTACATCACCCTCTATAGCAGAGAGCAAATTAGGGTCTTCTTTGAGTTCTCGATTCCAGAACTCAACCATCTTCATGCTGTCTGTAGAAAGCTTGGCAGGAAGTCCCAATTCCAACATCTTGATGCCTGATGCAATCTCGACAACTAATTGTTCTCTTTTCACGGAGTCCTCAGATGGAGCAACACCATTTTTCATGACCATACCTTCACGTGCCAATCTCTGCTGGTGTCCAGTTGCTGATATAATTTGTCGTAATGTCTCTTGCACATAGTCATGGTAATGGTCAAATCCTCTCTGAATAGGAACATATACTGCATCTTTGGAAGAATCGTAATAAGATTTTCCACTTCCATTACTTCGAACAGGTACAAGATTTTCTCTCATCTTAAGGAGAAAATCATTGAATCTGATTCTCAAATAGCGTTCATCATTGGCCGTAACTTGACGATGGTGAATGCTTCCATCCTTCAAGATGGCACTCTCATAGCCATCCCGATCAACGTAGGGAAGTATGGTCTGGTCAATATTGAAGAGGGTTCTTATTTCTCGGTTGTGAACGCCCTTAAATTGCTTCTGTTCTTCAGGTGCCAATTTCAGATAATCACTTCGGGAGATAATCTGCTCAGGATTATTGCGGTTCACGTACTTATTCCAGTTATAGAAAAGGAAAGGTACACCTTTCTCGTTTTCTCTTACTGAAGCTCCACGTACTTTAGCTTCGTTGTATAGAGTGAAAAGGTTACTTTTACACCCATTCTTGTCAGAATGAAGTGCCATCAACAAGGCATTGTGGGGATTGACGGCTACACCTTGAGGGTAAAACTTTGGATATTTCTTACCCGTGGCATTCAACCAATATCCACCTGCATTCAATGCTGTGTTAAACGCATCACTCAGCAGCTCTATTTGTCTGCTTGCTGAAGCTTTTTCCGAATTGGTAAGTTCTTTCATATCGATATTGATTTATTGTATACCTCTGACTCTGGTGATTGTCTCTCTCTGTTCCTGTTCATAGTTCTGTGAAGCCATTCGTTGCATCTGGTCACTCTTTGCCAAAACAGCATTTGCCAATGTATTCAATGGTAAGGCTCCCGACCTATAGGCATCAACGACTGAGCTTGGAAGCTGTATCGTACAAGGTATGTTGTCGATAGTGGCAATCAAGCTATGTCCTTGTAGGACTGGACCACTGATCCTGCTATTTAATGGCTCATCTTCATATTTTCGATACTGCACCTGATTGGCATTCCTGACATTCGGATTATCCCAACCCTCATTCTGCTTGTTCTGCAAGGCTTCATGTCCGACCTTATTGACTAAGTTCATGCCTCCGAGTCCAATCAGCAATGTCTTCAGTAATGGATTCCTCACAAACATTCCTGCAAGGATACTTGCTACAGGAAGAAGGCTGTTGCTTAAATTCAATGATTTGGTCTTGCCAGTAAACAGACCAACAATCATATCGGGAAGCATGGCAAAGACATAACCGAGATTATGGCTCACATCCTTAAAATTATCAAGCCCTACAGTACTTAGCAATCCTGACCAACCCTTGGTGTTCGTCTGTTGTGGAGTACTTACATTCTCATTTACTTCCTCTATAACTTGTTCGTCATTCTGAACATCTTCCTTGGTAACAATAGGAGAGGGTTCTTCTACCTCGATATTTTCTGTTTGTTCAGTCTTCTTTTTCTCTTGAAGAGACTGAAGGTACGCTTTCTCATGCCCTGGAGCTATGACAAGTGGGACATTGACTCGTGATTCTTGACTGTTAGAA
>JAFNUD010000042.1 GCA_017384225.1 Paludibacteraceae bacterium | reverse complement strand
CATGGAATGCTGAAACCTACACTACAAGCGGCGACTATGTTTACACCACCGTTGCAGCTAATGGTTGTGATAGCATCGTAACTTTGCACCTCACTATTAACCAAACTCAATATGCTGAGGAGAGTGTCACCGCTTGTGATAGTTACGCATGGAATGGCGAAACCTACACTACAAGCGGCGACTATGTTTACACCACCGTTGCTGCTAATGGTTGTGATAGCATCGTAACTTTGCACCTCACTATTAACCAAACTCAATATGCTGAGAAGAGTGTCACCGCTTGCGACAGTTACGCATGGAATGGCGAGATCTACACCGAAAGCGGTGACTATGTTTACACCACTACTGCTTCTAATGGCTGCGATAGCATCGTGACTTTGCACTTAACAATCAACCATAGTGAAGTAGCAGCACCTGAGTACGCAACCATTTGCCATGGAGAGACCTATACATGGAACGGTCAAACCTACTCGGCTGAAGGCGAGTATAGTGTAACCTTGCAAAACGCTCTTGGTTGTGATAGCATTGTAACTCTCCACCTGACTATCAATCAAACTAAGTACGCAGAGGAGAGCATTACCGCCTGCGATAGTTACACTTGGAATAGTGAAACTTATACCGAGAGTGGTGATTACACCTATACCACCACTGCTTCTAATGGTTGCGATAGCATCGTGACTTTGCACTTAACAATCAACCATAGTGAAGTATCTGCCCCTGAGTACGCAACTATTTGCCATGGCGAGACCTATACATGGAACGGTCAAACTTACTCGACTGAAGGCGAGTATAGTGTAACCTTGCAAAATGCTCTTGGCTGCGATAGTGTAGCATCTTTGCACCTCACTATCATGCCAGCGGCTATTACCACCACAGAGACTGTTGTAATTGGTAGCGATGAGTTGCCATATGCATGGCGTGGTAATACCTATACTGCAACAGGTCGCTATACAGATGTGGAGCAATACGCTACTATTGCTTGCGATAGCGCTATCCATGTGTTAGATTTGACAGTACTAAATACAGATAATTACGATGAGCAATCAGTAACAATCTGCGAGACGGAAGCACCTTATCTCTGGTATGGCGAATCGTATTCTGCTACAGGCAAATACACCTACACAGAAAAGTACGCAGGTACTGATATTGATAGTATCCAATACATCCTCAATCTCACAGTTAATCCAACAGTTTACACTGAGGAGCATATCACAGCATGTGACAGCTACACTTGGAATGGCGAGAGCTATACAGAGAGTGGCGACTATGTTTACACCACTACCGCTTCTAACGGTTGCGATAGCATCGTAACTCTCCACCTAACTATTAACCAAACGCAATATGCTGAGAAGAGTGTCACCGCTTGCGACAGTTACGCATGGAATGGCGAAACCTACACCGAGAGCGGTGACTATGTTTACACCACTACTGCTTCTAATGGCTGCGATAGCATCGTGACTTTGCACCTCACTATCAACCATAGTGAAGTTGCTGCAACCGAGTACGCAACTATTTGCCATGGCGAGACCTATACATGGAACGGTCAAACTTATTCGACTGAAGGCGAGTATAGTGTAACCTTGCAAAATGCTCTTGGCTGCGATAGCGTAGCAATCTTGCACCTCACGATTATGCCAGCGGCTATTACCACCACTGAGACTGTCGTAATTGGTAGCGATGAGTTGCCATATGTATGGCGTGGCAATACTTACTCTGTAACTGGTCGCTATACAGACATAGAGCAATACGCTACTATTGCTTGCGATAGCGCTATCCATGTGTTGGACTTGACGGTACTCACAACGGGCAACTACGATGAGCAATCAGTTACTATCTGTGAGACAGAAACACCATATATATGGTATGGTGAATCTTACAGCACAACAGGCAAATATACTTACGCTGAGAAATATGTAGGTACAGATATAGATAGTGTACAACATATCCTCAATTTGACAGTTAATCCAACCGTTTATACAGAAGAAACTATCACCGCATGCGATAGCTACACTTGGAACGGCGAGACCTACACTACAAGCGGCGACTATATTTACACCACCGTTGCAGCTAATGGTTGTGATAGCATCGTCACATTACACTTGACTATCAACCCAACTAAGCACACAGAGGAAATCATCACCGCATGCGACAGCTACACTTGGAATGGCGAGATCTACACCGAAAGCGGTGACTATGTTTACACCACTGCTGCTGCCAATGGTTGTGATAGCATTTTAACATTGCACTTGACTATCAACTATAGTGAAGTGGCTACACCTGAGTACGCAACCATTTGTCACGGCGAAACCTACACATGGAACGGTCAAACCTACTCGACTGAAGGCGAGTACAATGTAACCTTGCAAAATGCTCTTGGCTGCGATAGCGTAGCAACATTGCACCTCACTATCATGCCTGCGGCTGTCACTACTACCGAAACCGTTGTGATAGGTAGCGATGAGTTGCCATATAGTTGGCGTGGACAATCCATTACCGCTACAGATCGTTACACCGACATTGAACAATATACAAACGTTGCTTGCGATAGTGCTATCCATGTGTTGGATCTAATTGTACTGACAACAGGCGCTCTCGACGAACAGTCAGCAACTATCTGCGATAGTGAAGTACCTTATATGTGGTATGGTGAGTCTTACACTGCAACAGGTAAATACACCTATACAGAGAAATATGTAGGTACTGATATAGATAGTGTACAACATATCCTCAATTTGACAGTTAATCCAACCGTTTATACAGAAGAAACTATCACCGCTTGTGATGGCTATACTTGGAATGGCGAGACTTACACCCAAAGTGGTAACTATATTTACACCACCGTTGCCACTAACGGCTGCGATAGCATCGTAACGCTCCACTTAACTATCAACCAAACCAAGTACACAGAGGAAACTATCACCGCTTGTGATGGCTATACTTGGAATGGCGAGACTTACACTCAAAGCGGCGACTATGTCTACACTATCGTTGCTGCTAATGGCTGTGATAGTATCGCAATATTGCACCTCACTATTCTTCCAGATGCTGTGACAGAGCGTGAAGAATTGGTACTTTGTCCTTCTGAGTTGCCATACGAATGGAACGGATTATCTATCGCTGAGGCTGGTGAATATAGCATGGTTGAGCAATATGCTATTGGGTGTGATAGCGTGATACATGAACTGATACTGAATGTATTTGTACAGACATTACCAGAGCAAGTGACTTTGCCTGTGGTTCGTGTTGGTGAACCAATAGATGTAACTATTCCAACAGAGGATATTCTTGCACATATTGCACTTCAGACTTGGTATGCTCCTAATGCTTCTGTAGCATGGTATGTAAAGGATAATACTAATTGGAGTGTACTCTCTACAGAACCTGTAATGACAGGTACAACTGAAGTCGTGCTGAAGTATGTGATTGATAGTGATTGCGATAGTATAGAATCAGAACCCATAACTATCATTATCCAAGCAACTGCTTTAGACGCTGTGCAAAGTACATTGATAGAAACCTACAAAGTTATTCGAGATGAGCAGGTGCTAATTATTCGTAATGGCGAAATATATAATACAATAGGTCTTAAAGTTGTACACATGCAATAATCTTAATATGTAGTGTTAATCTTGTCATAGGATACTAACTATCAAACGACTGTAATTTTTAGGATTGCAGTCGTTTGATTTTTTTTGAGATTATTTTATATTTGATAATTAGTAGAAAATTATTACTATTTACTAAATAGTAGTAATACATAATTTAGAAAAATATTTGCACATATTAAAAAAATGTTGTAATTTTGCAATGTTTTTAGAATATTTAGCATTTTTAGTTTGATATGAAATCAATACGTGAAATCTTTCGCATAGGTTATGGCCCGAGTAGCAGCCACACTATGGGACCTCGAAAAGCTGCAGAACTCTTTTTGAAGCACCTACCACAAGCTTCTCGTTATGAAGCGCATTTGTACGGTAGTCTTTCCGCTACAGGTAAAGGGCACTTGACTGATGCTGCTATCATAGAGGTTATTCCTAATGTGCAGATTGTTTGGCATGATGATTTTTTGCCATTTCACCCCAATGGTATGCGCTTTTGCGCTTTTGGAGCTGATAGTGCTTTGTTGGGTGATTGGACCGTGTATTCTGTAGGCGGTGGAGCACTTGAGGAAGAACCTGATGGGACGATAAGCCTATTAAGCGAAGAGACAAAAGTTGAGGAGAACGGAATAGCATATCCACTTACCCGTCTTAGCGAAATTAAAGATTATTGTGACAAACAAGGTTGGGATTATTGGGAATATGTGGAACACTACGAAGGAAATGCAATATGGGACTATTTGCGTGAGGTATGGCAAGTGATGCGCGAAGCTGTAGAACGCGGATTGGATCACGAAGGCGTTTTGCCAGGTCCTCTCAATTTACGGCGTAAAGCAGCCAGTTACTATATCAAAGTGGCTGGATACAAGGATAATCTCCGTACACGCGGATTGGTATTCTCTTACGCGCTGGCTGTCAGCGAGGAAAATGCCTCTGGCGGTAAGATTGTAACTGCTCCAACGTGCGGTTCGTGTGGTGTCTTGCCTGCCGTGTTGTATCATACTTGGCGATCACGCAACTTCTCTGAAACACGTATATTACATGCATTGGCAACTGCAGGACTCGTTGGTAATGTGGTGAAAGAACATGCATCTATTTCGGGTGCAGAAGTGGGATGCCAAGGAGAAGTGGGAGTGGCATGCGCAATGGCTTCTGCGGCTGTGAACCAACTTTTTGGAGGAACACTTGCACAGATAGAATATGCGGCGGAAATGGGATTAGAACATCACTTAGGTATGACATGTGACCCTGTTTGCGGACTGGTGCAAATCCCTTGTATAGAGCGCAATGCGTTCGCGGCCGCGCGTGCGCTCGATAGCAATATGTATGCAGCTTTTTCCGATGGAAAACATAGGGTTTCTTTTGACAAAGTGGTAGATGTAATGAAACAAACGGGACATGATTTGCCTTCTTTATACAAAGAAACTGCACAGGGAGGATTGGCAAAAGAATACTGATAAAAGTTTTTTATAAAAAATATCTAAAAAACTTGCGTATTCCAGAAAAATGTAGTACCTTTGCACGCCGATTTTGGGAAAATGTGAATAAATGAATGCAGCAACTGCACATATCGTACAGCTGGATAAGTTGGAAGTAGGTGAACATCTGTTTGATATTCAGTTAGATAGTTCTTATCTTTCTTCCGTTGAACATACAGAACTGCTGGGAGGAACTGTGGATGTGAAAGCGCGTTTGATACTTCACGAAAATGATTTTTCGTTGGATATGGACATTGTCGGGCAAGTGCAAGTGACTTGTGATCGCTGTCTTGATGCAATGCATGTAGATGTAGATATTTACGAAGAGGAAATAGAGTTGGATGATGATACTCAACAACTTGATCTCGCATGGTTGGCATATGAATTGATCATAGTGAATCTCCCGCTGGTGCATAGTCACCAAGATGGTGGTTGCAATCCTGAAATGGATGCTCTTCTCCAAGACCACCTCTGCACCGCGTTGGCAGATGAAGAATGATATAGGAGACAGGTGATTCTAGTGCGTTGTCGTTCTGCGTGGCAAGGCAAAAGAGGATACTGCTTCCAAAAATAAATTAAAAAATAACTATTAAAAATAATAAACAACTATGGCACATCCAAAAAGAAGACAATCGCACACAAGAACCGCGAAACGTCGTACACATGACAAGGCAAAAATGCCAGCATTGGCTCTTTGCCCTAACTGTGGCGCTCACTACATCTACCACACTATCTGCCCAACCTGCGGATACTATCGTGGTAAACTGGCTGTAGAGCAAGCTGCAGAAGCCTAAATGTGGCGATTGGCATGTACGTCGAGAGATGTATATGCACAAGTAGACTCCAACAAACATAGGCTCTGAGCAATACTCGGAGCCTATGTTTTGAAAAAAACATCAAGACCTTGACATGATCATTAGAATACAACTAACTAAACCATTATTTATCTAAAAATTATGTTTGATTCAAACAATCGCACCCCGCGTCGTGGTGGCTACTCGCAAGATGCGAATCCGCGTGAGCATAATGGCGCACACTTTTCTGCTGACGGAGCATCTATTCGTCCCCGATTTAATGCACCAACAGACCGCCCTAATCGAGAGGGAGGCAGACAACGTCAACGATTCACACGCACCGCAGGAGCTGTACGAGTGGAGAAAGTGGAAAATCGTCGCCCTGCTTTTCGTCAAGAAGGAGAACAAGCAGGAGAGCGTCAGTTCAGACCAAAAGCAAAGTACAATACTGGCGTATATTCACAACGTAAACGCCAAGAGTATGCTAAAAATTACGAAGACCCTACAAAGCCAATTCGCTTGAATAAATATCTTGCTAACGCTGGTATATGTTCGCGCCGTGAGGCAGATGACTTTATCATGGCAGGGGTAATAACTGTTAATGGAGAAGTGGTTGACAATCTCGGAGCCAAAGTATTGCCTACAGATAAGGTGATGTTCCACAACCAACCAGTTCGTCGTGAGAGAAAAGTATATATCTTGCTCAATAAACCTAAGAATACAGTGACAACCACAGACGATCCACAAGAACGTCACACAGTATTGGATATCGTACGTAACGCGTGTGCTGAGCGTATTTATCCAGTAGGTCGTCTTGACCGTAATACTACAGGTGTACTTCTGTTAACGAACGATGGTGATCTCGCTGCAAA
Organism: Paludibacteraceae bacterium; assembly: GCA_017384225.1. GTDB lineage: Bacteria > Bacteroidota > Bacteroidia > Bacteroidales > Paludibacteraceae > Colicola. The sequence goes on along the minus strand of JAFNUD010000042.1, from coordinate 30,617 downwards.
ACTGACACACCCAAAGTTTGGCAAGAAAAAAATCTACGCAGTTACTCTTGATCGCGATTTAGACGAGATAGATGAAGCAACTTTGCGTGCGGGTGTCACAATCGAAGATGAACGTATAGCTCCAGACGCGCTTGAGTTTCCACAGGATGATCGCAAGCATATCGGTATAGAGATCCACTCTGGACAAAACCGTGTAGTGCGTCGTATGTTTGAGAAAGTGGGATACAAAGTGACAAAATTGGATCGCGTATCATTTGCTGGACTAACGAAAAAGAATGTAGCACGAGGTAAATATCGCTTCCTCACTCCTAAAGAGGTGGCGATGTTGCAAATGGGTGCATTCGAATAAGAAAACTAGACAAAGTGAGAGAATCTTCTCGCTTTGTCTAGTTTTTGTACCGATAAATCAGATTAGGGAATATATAGCAGTATATAGACTGTGATGTATGACTTAATGAAAATAATAATTAAAATATATAATAGCATGAAAAAAACACTTCTTATGGTAGCTATTATGCTGCTGACGATCAATGCATTCTCGGAAACTATTCCTGCAAATGATGCTCGTGTAACGTATATAGGTCGTACATGGGTTGATGGTACGGATGTCTCTTTTGATTGGACTGCAACGTATTTTCGTATCGCTTTCTCTGGCAAGTCATTACATATGAAAGCATCTGAAACAAAATGGGATGCAGATGTGAATAAGGCAGCTACTCGTCATAATTATTATAATGTTTGGATAGACTCACCAACCAGTGCAGAACCACATCGTATCATAGAAGTAAATGGAAATGATACCGTGATAGAGTTGATAGATCCAACCTATTTGCAGAAATCACGTCGTACAGTACACGAGGTAATCGTACAAAAGCGAACCGAAGGTGAACAAGGAAAAACTACAATACATGAGTTCGCTACGGATAGTAAAGGTTTGTTCTTCCCAGCGGAACCGCTTAAATCACGCCAATTAGAGTTTATTGGCGATAGCTACACTTGTGGCTATGGAGTAGATGCTCCAAGTCGCAAAGATCGTTTTACTCCAGAGACAGAAAATGCTTCTCGTTCGTATGCAGGCATTGTATCACGCTATTTTGATGCGGATTATGTGGCGATAGCACACTCTGGTATGGGTATTGCTCGCAATTACAACTCCAAGTTTAAAGGTTGGTGGATGCCTGACCGTTACTTGCAAACTTTCGACGAAGATTCTACACAACTTACACGTTGGGATGCTACTAAGTCGGATTTTCATCCAGCTATGACTATTGTTTATTTGGGTGCAAACGATTTTTCTACTTCATTGGCTCCTAAATATGAGGATTTTCGCAAGCACTATTACCGTTTGTTTGATTATATCAAAACGAATTATGGCGAGGATCATCCGATTTTGTGTGTAAGTACCAAAACACATGAATATCTATTTAATTATGTGCGTGATTTAGTAAATAATTGCGGTATGAAAAATGTACATTATTTAGGTTATTGCCCAGCACAACACCTGCATACTGATGAGGATCTGGGAGCTGATGTACACCCTAACTACAATGGACAACAAAAGAAGGCATACTCTATTATCCCATATATTGCTACTATTACGGGATGGGGATTGCAAGATATGCCAGTGAAATAGTTGAATGTTTAGAGAAATGAAAAAGATTTTTTTCTTGGCTGTAAGCCTGATCGTTTTTGCGCCTATTACTTCAAATCTTCTTGCTGAAACAATTTTGGCAAATGACTCTCGTATCACCTATGTAGGTCGTACTTTAGTAGAGGGTAGTGATGTGTCTTTCGATTGGACAGGTGTGTATTTTCGCATTGCTTTTTCGGGCAAATCATTGACTATGCGTGTATCAGATACTAAGTGGGACGATACGCCAGAGATGGCAGCCACACGTCATAATTATTTCAATGTTTGGATTGATTCACCAATGAGTGCAGAACCTCATCGTATCATAGAGGTTGCAAGTACAGATACAGTTATTGAGCTGATAGATCCTAGTTTTCTCAAAACCTCCAAACAAAAAGTGCATACTGTTGTCGTACAAAAGCGTACAGAAGGTGAACAAGGCAAGATTACAGTCCATTCATTTGCCACCGATGCGAAAGGCATATTTTATCAAGCTGAACCTATTCGAACACGTCAATTGGAGTTTATAGGTGCAAGTTATGATTGTGGTTATGGTGTAGATGATACTTGTCGTTTAGCTAAATTTACACCCGAAACAGAAAATGCATCACGTTCATTTCCTGCCATTATATCGCGTTATTTTGGTGCTGATTATGTGGTGGTGGCTCACTCGGGTATGGGAGCTGCACGCAATTACAACTCTAAATTTGATGGTTATCATATGCCAGACCGCTATCTTCAAACATTTGATATGGATTCTGCAAAAGCAACACGTTGGAATGCAGCAGAATCGAATATACGTCCTGCTATGACTTGTATCTATTTGGGTGGTAATGATTTCTCAGTTTCCTTGCAACCATCTTACGAAAAATTTCGTGATGGATACTATCGCTTGATTCGCTATATCAAAGATTATTATGGCGAGGATCATCCTGTGCTCTGTGTGTCATCTAAAGCACATAGCACATTGCTTGATTATATGCGAGATATGGTAAAATTCTGTCCTATGCCCAATGTGCATTTTATGGCATGCTGTCCAGCTTTACACTTGTCTACGAATGAGGACTTAGGTGCAGCAATGCACCCTAATTATATTGGACATCAGAAATTCTCGTATGCTTATATCCCCTATATAGCTACGATTACGGGGTGGGGATTGCAAGATAATCCTGTTAAATAAGGGAGATAATACGAGTTACGAACAATGCAATCTAAAAAAATAGCCGCACGATGTGTGGCTATTTTCGTCCTGCATACCAAAGTTGCCAAGAGTTGAATAAGTTTTGCCAGATGATATATGCAGCAGGTCCAATGGCAGATAAAGGATTGAGATAGATTTGTGCCATCCATACGCCAAGAGCTGTATTTTTTTGTCCAAATGCTTGTCCTGCTGTGATTTGGCTTTTTTGGTTAATTGTAAATTCAGCAGCTTTAGGATTGATAAGCACATCAGAGTAATCACTGCCGTGAGTAGAGGCGGGGAAGTGGTTACCAATCCATCGTCCGATGGCAAATTGGATAAGACAAGCAACGAGTGCACCCATACATAGCGTGATAATTACCCAACCAGAATATGTTTCTTGTATTAGCGTATGCGTGATATTGCTAATTAATACGACCAATAGTAAAATCCATAAATAGAAAGGCATGGATGCCCATGTTTGCGATAATGAAAACGTGTGTGGTTGTCCTTTATGGCGGAAGTAAGCTTCGTATCCAAGACGCAATATCCATGCTGCCACAAAAGGACCGAGCAATAGCGGACCTACTCTTCGTAGAATTTGCCACATGGCAGAAAAAAAGGCAATGTCTGCAGAGGGGTTGACTATTGGAAAGAATGCTGGTACAATCAATGCTGTAGCTATGTTGCTCAACAAACTAAAGGTAGTTAGATTTTGGATACTTCCTCCTAATTTGCCTGCAATGATAGGCGCTGCTGTAGCAGTTGGCATGATGATACATATCATGATACCTTGAGCAATGGTATGGATGTCATCAAATGTTAATGACCAAATATGTCCGCAATATTGTAATCCATACAACAATCCATAATAACACCCCAATGTGAGTAGTATTTGTGTTCCTAAAACTAACCAATGCCACAATCGCAAGCGCAAATCTAGAGGGTTGATCTTGCAGAAAGTAAAAAACAACATAAGGAAAATAAGTGGTGGCATCAACACATCTAATTGGTGAAACCACTTATATCCTATAGCCCCAATAAGCATAGAGATAATTAGGGCATATCGATCTATAAAACGACGAAATTTCATATATGAATGCTTATTATCGAGTTTTGCAGTTATCTATCTTGCGTAGTTCTTCGTCAGAAAAAACGATGTTATTGATAGCCTGCAAATTATCTTCCAACTGCGCGACAGAGCTTGCGCCTATAATAACGCTTGTTACATCTTTTGCCAATAACCAAGATATAGCCATTTGAGCCAGTGATTGCCCACGTTCTGCGGCAATAGTAGTAAGTTTTTGTGCGTATGCTATTGCTTCTGAATTGATTTGCTCTGGACGTAGAAAAACATTTTTGCTTGCTCTACTGCCTGCAGGTATTCCATTCACATAGCGATTAGTAAGCAAGCCTTGTGCTAATGGTGAGAAACATATAAATCCAGAGCCATTATCGGTAGCAACGGGTAAGTTTTGCTCAAGCGTATTTGTGTATGCGATATTGGCTTTGTATTGACTAATCACACATGGTACGTGGGCTGCATGTAGGTAATCATAGCATTCCTTTTGTTTATCAGCAGGATAGTTGCTGATACCCACATATAATGCTTTACCTGCACGGACAATATCCACAAGTGCTTGCATCGTTTCTTCTATAGGTGTATTAGGATCGTAGCGATGTGAATAGAAAATATCAAAGTATTCCAGTCCTGTTCGAAGTAAACTTTGATCACAGGATGATATCATATATTTACGTGAGCCACCATTACCGTAAGGACCATCCCACATCCAATATCCTGCTTTAGAGGAAATTATCATCTCGTCACGATGACTTACCAAATCCTCGCGTAGCACTTTGCCAAATGTGATTTCTGCTGTACCTGGCGCAGGACCATAATTATTAGCTATGTCAAAATGTGTAACACCATTTTCCCAAGCATGTAGAAGCATTGCTCGAGCAGTATCGAATGGATCTTCGTTGCCAAAATTATGCCACAATCCTAATGAAATGAGTGGTAGTTGCAAACCACTATTGCCTGAAAAACGGTATTCCATAATATAATGAATTAGATAGTTGATAATTTCAGCGCAAAGGTACTATATTTTTTTGATATCACCAAAAAAGAATAGGAATTTTTCAATAATCGCTTACATACGTTGTTTTATGGCACATAGTTTGAGTTCGATATTATGTAGCTACATAAAAAACACTAAATATTTGCATATTTACAAAAAAAGTTGTACCTTTGTAGCGCGATTTATTATGAATAGCTCGTTGAAAAATATTTATGTTTTACTGATGTTTGTTGTAAGGCAAACCTTGCTGCTATGTATCCTATGTTTAATGGGATGCAATGTGACTAAGTTTGTACCCGAAGGCCAGTTTTTGCTCAATAAAACAAATGTAAAAGTAGAAGACTCCAAAGATGTATTGGCCTCCGAATTATCACATTACTTACAACAGAAACAAAATACGGAGATTCTTGGTTTCTGGAAATTGCAGTTAGGAATCTACAACACGTCATCGTTGGATACAACCAAATGGACCAGCCGAAATGCGCGTAGGATAGGTGAACCACCTGTGATTTTTTCACCAGAAATGACAGATAGGAGTGTCATCCAGCTACACAATGCAATGAAAAATAAAGGATATTTTAGTGCTTCTGTAGATACTATAATGAAGGTAAAAGATCGAAAAGTGGATCTTACCTATAGTGTCCGTGCGGGTGAACCATACATCGTTTGGCGTTATAATGTCAATTTTTCACAAGATGATTTGAAGAAAATTGCAAATAATCAGCGTACATCACTCATCCATGAAGGAATGCAATTTGATGTAGATGTACTAAATCAAGAGCGTCAACGTATTGCACGTGCGATGCGTAGGAATGGTTGCTATTATTTTAATGAGGATTTGATCCAGTTTACTGCTGATAGTACCAATAAGCGACAAATCGATCTTACGATCTGCATGCAAGATTACGTGAAAGATTTGTCAGAAGATTTACAATCGCAGATTTTTAGGCCCTACAAGATTGCTCGTGTATGCTTTCATATTGATTATGAGATAAATCGTATTCCTGAAGGAGAAGAAATACACTCTTCTATACATGATGGCTATGAGTTTACATGGATTGGAGATAAATTGCTTCGCGAAAATGTTCTGATCCGTAATTGTCCTATTTTGCCAGGAGATTTGTACAACGAGTTGCGAGTAGAGCGAGCCTACAGCAGATTGAATCAGTTGGCTCCGATCAAATATGTAGATATTAGTTTCGACCCTATATCTGAAGATGAGTTGGTTTGTCATATTGTTTTGTCAAGAAGTAAACTCAATTCTGTATCTATAGAAGCAGAGGGTACCTATTCGGCTGGTGATTGGGGTATAGCATTAGGAGCAGGATATGCTAATCGCAATTTGTTTAGGGGAGCAGAGGAGTTGACGATAGATGGGCGTGCAAGTTATGAGTGGCGTCAGAATGGAGGTCGAGCTATTGAAGCCAAAGCAAATATGGGATTAAAATTTTCAAATTCGTTGGCGATAGATTTGAATTATAATTATCAGAATCGTCCATTGGAATACAATCGTTCGATATTCAATGCAGGTTTGCAATACCAATTCCGCCATCGTTCTTTGCGATTGAATCATCAGTTCAAAATAGCAGATATTAGTTATGTATATTTACCTTGGATAGATCCCGCTTTCCGAGATAAGTTTTTGCAATCTACTAATATTCTCAAATACTCCTATGAGGATCATTTTATTGTAGGATGGGGGTATTCTGGAACTTATTCATCATTTAATTCTCGTCAGCCATATCGTTCTTATACGAATGTGAATTATAATGTAGAAACTGCGGGCAATTTGATGCTTGGATTAGCACATTTGTTGAATTTTCCTACTGATGCTGATGGTAAATACATGTTGCTTAAAACTCGTTTTGCCCAGTTTGCAAAAGCAGATTTATCTGTTACGTATAACCAAATTTTCAATGAGTCGCATCGCTTGGTATATCATGCAGATTTAGGTGTTGCAGTCCCTTATGCTAATTCGCAGGTAGTACCTTTTGAAAAACGATATTTCTCGGGAGGTGCCAATAGTGTGCGTGGTTGGACTGCGCGTAGTTTAGGACCTGGTGGTTATCGTGGGGTGGGGAATATGATTGATTTTAATAATCAATCTGGAGATATTCGATTGAATCTCAGCGCAGAATATCGTGCAAAGGTATGGTCCTTTGTGGAATTGGCTGCGTTTGTCGATGCTGGAAATATATGGACAATATATGACTATGAGATGCAACCATATGGAAAGTTTCAATGGAAAGAGTTTTACAAACAAATAGCTTTGGCATATGGTGTAGGATTGCGATTGAATTTCTCCATTTTTGTGTTCCGTATTGATTTTGGCGTAAAACTGTATGATCCCAGCCGTTTGTATGGAAATTTATCAGGTACTCAATGGCGAACTGTATCCAATGGCTTGAATTGGGCTGAGGATATGAGCTTTCATTTCGCCATCGGTTATCCGTTCTAAATGTAGAAAAATGTGCTTGTATTATTCGTGATGATAAGGCTCACCACGCAGGATAGTCATTGAACGATAGATTTGTTCTATGAGAAATAATCGCACCATTTGGTGCGAAAATGTCATTTGGCTAAGAGAGATCTTGCTATTCGCGCGATCATATACCGACGAGGAAAATCCATAAGGACCACCAATAACAAAAAAGATGTCACGCCCAGAGGACATCTTTTTTTGCATCACTTGAGCAAAATCCATGGAGCGATACTCTTTTCCATGTTCGTCCAATAAGATGAGTTCGGCTGTTGTTGGCACTGCGCGCAAGATGAGTTCGCCTTCGGCTTCCTTCTGCTGATCGGGGGTGAGTGCTTTGGTGTTGCGTAATTCAGGAATGATGACGACCTTCAATGGCAAATAGTGCGTCAGGCGTTTGAGATAGGCTTGACAGAGTGCTTCTATGTGCGGGTCGGTGGTCTTGCCGACAAAGAGAAGGGTAGTGGTCATTACAAGTAATAAATTAAGTTGAAAATGTGTAACAAGATAGTAAAGTGAAGGTAAGGAATAGTGCGGTTATTGTCCGGTTATAGTGCGGTTATTGTGCGGTGCGAAACAATGACATTTTATGTCAATCCCCTCAATTGTTTGATATGTTCGTATGCCTCGTTGATGGAGCGGAACTTATCAGTGGCTTGTTGGCGGATTTGTTCGCCTGCATTAGCCACCTTGTCAGGGTGGTACTTCATCGCCATACGGCGGTAAGCTTTCTTCACCTCATCGTTGGTAGCCGTGGGCTCAATCTCCAATGCTGTGTATGCCCAATTGGCATCCGTATGCTTGCGATAGAGCGAGAGTAGTGATTGGTAGTCGGCATTAGCAATACCCATATTGGTAGCAATCTGCTCAATTACCTGACACTCTGAATCTGCTACCTCGCCATCGGATTTGGCTACCTGCAGTAGCAAATGTATGAGTTCTAGGCGAACCGAATAATTGACGTGCTGACTGATTTGCTGCGCCACTTCGACAGGGTTGATGTCTTGGTTGAGTAGTTGCTTGAGCAACATCAGGGCTTGCTTGGCACCTTCCTCACCGAAATTACGTACAAGGAAAGGCTTGATGCTATTGATCTCGGACTTGAGTATGCGTCCGTCCGCTTTAATTACGCATGCGAGCAACACAATGATAGATACGCGTATGTCGCCTTGTGTAGCCCGTGCACGAGAAGAGTGGGGAATACCTTGTGTGTATTCCCCTGACTCTATCTGCGTATTCTCCAATAAGGATGCAATGAAGACACCAATCAGTGCGCCAATGGGTCCGCCTAAGACGAACCCAAGGCCACCGAATATCCATTTACTTGCTCCCACCTTATAAACGTGCTTTGATAGCTGCTGATTCAGCCTCGTATCCAGGTTTGTCAAGTAGGGCAAACATATTCTTCTTATAAGCCTCCACTCCTGGTTGATTGAACGGATTAACTCCTAAAATATAGCCAGAGATGCCGCATGCACGTTCAAAGAAATAGAGCAACTGACCGATGTAATACTCATTAAGAGTAGGGATGGTAATTTTCATGTTTGGTACACCACCATCAATATGAGCAATCATGGTACCTAATTCTGCCATCTTGTTTACTTCATCAACGCGCTTTCCAGCTAAGAAGTTGAGGCCATCAAGGTTGGCTTTGTCGTGTGGGAATGGTACTGTATGTTGAGCCTGCTCTACTGAGATTACAGTTTCAAACAAGTGGCGTTCTCCGTCTTGGATATATTGTCCCATAGAGTGCAGGTCGGTGGTGAAATCTACGCTTGCAGGGAAGATTCCTTTGCCATCTTTACCCTCTGATTCTCCATAAAGTTGTTTCCACCACTCGCTGATATTGTGGAGCTTAGGATGGTAATTAACCAATAATTCTATTTTTTTGCCTTCTTCTGCATAGAGACTATTGCGTGCTGCTGCGTATTGTGCTGCAGGGTTCTCTTCGAATGGTGTGTCGATGCCACATACTTGCATCATACGTTCAGCACCATCAATGAGAGCCAGAATATCCAATCCTGCACAAGCAATAGGTAGCAAACCTACTGGTGAGAGTACAGAGAAGCGACCTCCGATATTATCCTCGATTACATAGGTCTTATAGCCTTCTTGTGTAGCGAGTGTGCGGAGTGCACCTTTTTTCGCATCGGTGATACATACGATGAGCTGCTTAGCAGCCTCTTTACCTTGTTGTTCTTCGAGTTGGGTCTTTAATAGACGAAAAGCCAAGGCAGGTTCGGTTGTAGTACCTGATTTAGAAATGCTGATAATACCAAATTTCTTGTTTTTGAGAAGTGTTTGCAACTCGTATAGGTAGTCTTCTCCAATATTTTGTCCTGCATATACGATAGCAGGTTTCTCACCTTCAAGCCATGCAAAACTGCTTGTTAGCGCATCAATCACGGCTTTTGCACCAAGGTATGAGCCGCCGATACCAATGCAAACGATTACTTCGCACTCTTTGCGTAAGAGATTTGCAGTAGCTTGTATATCTTCTAACTGAGGACGAATATCTGATGGCAGATTCATCCAACCGAGAAAATCATTACCGAGTCCTGTGCCATTTACTAATTGTTCTTGAGCGTTGGCAACTTGTGTTTTGTACGCTTGTACTGCTTCTGTACTTACTGCTTTTGCATAAGAAAATTGAATATCTTTCATTGTTTTATTGAAATTTTTGTGTTAATTCTTTGATTGTATTTTTGGGCGATTTACGTCCATAGAGTATTTGATACATAGCATCTACGATAGGTAGTTCTACTCCTAATGTTTTATTTACCAAGTAGATTGCTTTTGTTCCATAATATCCTTCCGCTACCATCTCCATTTCTGTTTGTGCGGCTTTTACGCTATAACCCATGCCTATCATTTGTCCGAATTGACGGTTTCGTGAAAAATTAGAGTATGCTGTCACCAATACATCTCCTAAATATCCGCTATGGGTAATATCGCGTGGTATATTCGAACTCGCTTGAGCAAATCGCAAAATTTCATGCATTGCATTGGTAAGTAATACTGCTTGAAAATTATCTCCATAGCGCAGACTTTTGCACATACCCATGGCAATAGCGTAAATATTCTTCATTACGCTAGAGTATTCTAGCCCCACGACATCTTCGCTTGGGGTGGTATGTACGTATTTGGTGGTCATCATTTTGCACCATTCATTGGACTGGTTAATGTCCACACAGCCAATGGTCAAATAACTAAGTCGCTCTAACGCAATTTCCTCGGCGTGGCAAGGACCTGCTACAATGCCGATATGCTCATAAGGGATATTATATCGAGAGTGCAGGTATTCGGTAACACGCATATTTTCATCAGCTATCATGCCTTTGACCGCAGATATGATTTTTTTCTTTGATATGTCAATGTTAATATCATCCAAACTTTGCTTAATATAAGGCGATGGTATTGCCAAAATGAGCACATCAGATTGCTCAATCACCTGATTGATATTGTTAGAGAAATGTATTTTAGACGTATCAAAATAAGCTAATTCCAAATGGTTGGGATTGCGGCGATTTTCAATAAATTCGTCTATAGTCTCTTGTTTTCGGATATACCAATTGATGTCATCTGCATTGGTCAGCACTATTTTTGCAAGTGCTGTAGCCCAACTTCCTGAACCTAAAATTCCGATCATAATTATTATAGTCTTTGAAACTCAAAATCGTAGCGCCTTTAGACGCGTCTATCAACTTATTTTTCTGGTTTCATTGTAGGGAATAGCAATACATCTTGTATAGATGGTTGTCCCGTCATGAAGATCGCTAATCGATCAATACCGATACCGATACCAGAGGTAGGTGGCATACCGTATTCGAGTGCACGCATGAAGTCGTGGTCAATAATCATCGCCTCGTCATCGCCTTTATCTGCCAATTTCATTTGTTCCATAAAGCGATTGTATTGATCTATTGGGTCGTTTAGCTCACTATAGGCATTGGCCAATTCTTTGCCGTTAACCATTAGTTCAAAGCGTTCAGTCAATCCCTCTTTGCTACGGTGCATTTTTGTGAGGGGTGACATCTCAACAGGATAATCGGTGATGAAGGTTGGCTGAATAAAACTGCCTTCGCAGGTCTCACCGAAGATTTCATCGATGAGTTTACCTTTACCCATCTTATCTGTATCTTCCACACCATATTTCTTAGCTACTATACGAATCTCTTCCTCACTCATAGTGCTTAAGTCATATCCTGTCTTTTCTTGAATTGCGTCTAAAATAGGTAAACGGCGATAAGGAGCTTTGAAATCTACGATGTTTTCGCCAATTTTGACCTTCGTAGTTCCATTTACGGCAATAGCAATTTTTTCTAATAATTGCTCTGTGAACTGCATCATCCAGTTGTAATCCTTGTATTGTACATATAGTTCCATGCAGGTAAACTCGGGATTGTGTGTACGGTCCATACCTTCATTGCGGAAGTTTCGTCCGATCTCATATACACCTTCGAATCCGCCTACAATCAAGCGTTTCAAGTAGAGCTCAGTAGCAATACGCATATACATATCTACATCCAATGCATTGTGATGTGTCATAAACGGACGTGCGCTTGCGCCGCCTGCTATGGTTTGCAAGATAGGAGTTTCTACTTCGGTATAACCAGCTTCATCAAACACTTTACGCATCGTGCGGATAATTGTAGCGCGCTTCAAGAATACATCTTTCACGCCTTCGTTTACTACCAAATCTACGTAACGTTGGCGATAGCGTTGCTCTGGGTCATTAAAGCCGTCGTAAGCTACACCATCTTTGTATTTTACGATTGGTAGTGGTTTGAGTGATTTGGCAAGCACGGTGAGTTTTTTTGCATGTACGGAAATTTCGCCCATTTGAGTACGGAATACAAAGCCTTCAATACCGATAAAATCACCAATGTCCAAAAGTTTTTTGAACACTATATTATACATTTGTTGCTCTACGGTGGTAGCAGTTTCGCCCTCTGGTATAGGTGCTTGAATATCGTCGCGACTTACATATACTTGTATGCGACCTTTCGAGTCTTGTACCTCAATGAATGATGCTTTACCCATTATACGGCGCGACATCAATCGACCTGCTATGCGTACTGGTTTGCCCGTGTACCAAATAGCCTCATTCGCTTCATCGCTTGGCACTTCATCTTGGAAGGTAGCTTTGATATCGGTTGAATAACCATTTACTACATATTCGTCAGCAGGATAAGGGTTGATGCCCATGTCACGCATGGTTTGCAGACTTTGTCTGCGTACTAATTCTTGTTCAGAAAGTTCCATATCTTTTTTTGTATTATTATTATCTAGTTATTGATTACTGAGGCGGGATAGTACATACTTACCCAATTTCGGCTGCAAAGATAATACTTTTTTGTGAGATATACAAATATTTTGTGATTTTGAATCAATAAATTGGAATTTATTTGCAAATGTGTAGAAAAAGCAGTAACTTTGCCGCGATTTTCATTTTTTTTAATATGGTTAGTCATTTACTATTGTATTTGTTTATTGCTTTAGGGGTGTCATTTGTATGTTCGTTGCTGGAATCTACCTTGATGTCCACTACATTGTCCTATATCAATTTGCGTGAAGAAGAAGGGTATAAGCCTGCCATGCTGATGAAGCACTATAAGACAGAAACCGAGCGTCCATTGGCTGCTATATTATCCCTCAATACGATAGCTAACACGGTAGGTGCCAGTGGGGTAGGTATGCAAGCTACATTGATTTTTGGCGAAGCGTGGTTTGGTGTGTGTAGCGCTATCATGACTGTTTTGATTTTGTTTTTTTCTGAAATTGTTCCTAAGACAATTGGCACTACCTATTGGAAGCATTTGATGGGATTAACGGCATATACTATTCGAGGATTGATTGTGTTGATGTGGCCAGTAGTAAAACTTATAGAACTCATCTCGCGCCTTTTTCCACAGCAAGATGAGGCTACTGTTAGTCGTGAAGAAGTGATTGCTATGGCTAATGTAGGAGAAGAAGAGGGTGTCATTGAGGAAGACGAAAATAAGATGATTCGCAATCTAATGCGTCTTAATGAGGTTAAAGCATATGAGGTGATGACGCCTCGTGTTGTTGCTGCTGTCGCAACCGAAAACATGACATTAAAAGCCTATTACGATAGCGATGAGTATGACCATTTTTCTCGTATTCCTATCTATGCTGAATCACCAGAGTTTATCACGGGATATGTCTTGCGTGATGATGCTTTAGAAGAGCTGACTGAAGACCATTTTGAGAAAACATTGGGAGAAATCAAACGACCATTGCTTTATTTTAATGAAGAAACCAGCGTGAGTGATATTTTTGATCGTATGTTGCAAGAGAAATCGCAGATTGGTGTGGTGATTGATGACTATGGTTGTTTTCAAGGAGTGCTGACTTTTGAGGATGTGATAGAGACTATTTTTGGTTTTGAGATTATAGACGAGATGGATGTTGTTACTGATATGCAGCAGTATGCGCGCGAACGCTGGCAGCAACGCCAGAAGAAATATCGTGTTATCACTCAGAAATAGAATCAATCCGCCTTATTGACTCTATGGCTCGTAGTGTAAGGCGGGATAGAGCATAGTCGTCTAGTGACGCAAACGAAACGATAATACAATTTGGTATCAGAGGCAACTCTGATACTTTTTTTATGAAGAAACGGACATGTAGGCGTTGATGAGAAAGAATATGGGTAAAATCTATACTTATCACATTTTTATCTGCGGGCAGCAACTGATTGCTCTCTTCTAATGGGAACTCATACAAATGCTTCCAAATGTCATTTTCTGTGCGGCGGTAAATGAGCGTTTGTAGGTCGTTAGTCAAGTAGATAGTGTAATTCAGGTAGCGATCACGCAATGCAGTGCGAGTTTTACGTACAGGCAACCACTCTACTGTGTGATGTGCGTAGCCTAAACAAGAATTTTGTATGGGGCAAGATTCGCAATCGGGTGACTTGGGAACGCAGTGTAGTGCTCCAAATTCCATAATAGCAGAGTTGTATTTGCCAGGATGCTTACGGTCAAGCAAGTCATACGCTAATTGTCGAAAATGCTTTTTGCCTTCTGTGCTATCAAAAGGAATTTCACAATCATATAGACGTGATAGAACACGATATACATTACCATCCATGGCAGGATAAGGAAGATCGAACGCGAAAGACGCGATGGCTCCTGCGGTGTATTCGCCTATGCCAGGCAATGACAAGAATCCCTGGTAGCGTTCTTCTGCTGATAGTGCGTGAGGATCTGGGCTAAAGACTTGCATGCCATTTTCGATTACTCTCTTGGCTGCCTGATGCATATTTCGAGCTCGGGAATAATAGCCCAGACCTTGCCAATAGCGCAATACTTCTGCCTCTTCTGCACCTGCTAACGACTCTATGTCAGGAAAACGTGTTATAAATCTAAGGTAGTATTCTAAACCTTGATTTACCCGTGTTTGCTGTAGGATGACCTCAGATACCCATATACAATATGGGTCATTTGTTTCACGCCATGGTAGTATGCGATGGTTTTGTTCGTACCAAAGAGATAGCTTTGTGTGTATTAACGAATGGTTCAAAGTATTATAGTGCCAATGTTATTCTCATTCTTAAAAACGCCTACAAAAGTACTGCTTTTTTCTGAAATATGCAAGTGTTTTCAAAAAAAATATAGGGTGTAGTGTTTAGAGACTATCAACCATTGTCTAATCACTTGTATTTGCGCTACCCCTCTCCCTAGGGAGATGTGTAAGTTTATAAGCAAGAAGTTACACATTTTTTTTCATTTGTGTGGTGAAAATACAATTTTGTGCTATTTCACAAACCTATTGAAACAGCGCAAAAATTGTGAAATATCAAACTCGTCAAGGGTGATTTTACATGATTAAGGGATAAAAGAAATAGCAACTTTGCAGCTGCTATTCACTTTTCAAATATCCGAAATTTTGCAAATTATTCGGATGATTGGTAACACTAATGGTATCGATTATGGTATCGTTTTTGGTATCGTTTTTTGGATGAGTAATGTTTAAGAGGTTGATTATCTGTTGATTAAAGAAAAATAAGGACTCGAACCACTTGGTTCAAGTCCTTATCGTAACATACTGATAATCAATAGTTGAGCCACTGGCCGGACTCGAACCGGCGACCCACGCATTACGAATGCGTTGCTCTACCAACTGAGCCACAATGGCAACCGCGTCAGCGGACAATGCTGAAACGCGCTGCAAAAGTACTGCTTTTTTGCGAAATATGCAAATAATTTTGCGTATTTGCACATTTTTTTGTAATTTTGTGCCCGAAATGAGAAATTTGTTTGTAATATTATTGTTAGTAATGGGATGTTGTGTTAGTTTTGCACAGCATACCACGTGTGCGATAGACCCTAATATACGCACGTTGCGTGTGCGCGCGATGAGCGAAACCATCGAATCTACTGGCATGGTGCAAAGACCATACCTTGTGCTCGGGGAGAATGGCATAATAGATGGTACTGAACCAGAAAATACTCTTGAAATAAGCTTCGACTACCTCAGTCACGATACCAAACAATATACCTATCGCGTACTGCATTGCGATAGAAATTGGCAAGAAAGCCCAATAAGCAGTTTCGAATACTTAGATGGCTTCACCACCAACGATATCGTTGATTATGAATTATCCATGAATACACAACAGGAATATACCCACTATTGGTTAGAGTTTCCTAACGCTGATATGCAACTCAAAGCCAGTGGTAACTACGTGCTACAAATTTATCAAGATGGCGACCAAAGCCAAGTAGTAGCACAAGTGTGCTTCCAAGTAGTGGAACCCATCGTAAGCATTGAAGCAAAAGTACGAGGAAACACAGACATGGAGTTTAACGGGCGATACCAACAATTGGATATAGATGTGATGACTCATCATCTCAACCTGCGCAATCCGCAGGACGTGAGTATAGTAGTACAGCAAAATGGCAGACGAGATAACCAAGTGGTACTACACAATCCTACT
The DNA here is from genome assembly GCA_017384225.1 of Paludibacteraceae bacterium. Lineage (GTDB taxonomy): Bacteria > Bacteroidota > Bacteroidia > Bacteroidales > Paludibacteraceae > Colicola. Next base: position 14,285 of record JAFNUD010000042.1, on the reverse strand, counting down.
TTTGTAGAACCTAATCGATTACGCTATATCAATCAAAAAAGCCTGATTTTTGAGGCGGGGAATGAATATCGACACTTTGATACCTATTCTCTCTACTATGCTGGTTATCACGTGAACCGAATTCAATACGCACAAGGTGAATATCATGCCCTGCTAGAGGTAGATGAACTGCGTGGTACAATGGCCAAAGGTGCAGGACGAGAAGGCACTGTATATCTAACCGAAAGGGATGCGAATGGACAATGGATGGTGAACTGCGAGAAGGCAGATTATGTGGATACAGAGGCTGAATATATGTGGGTGCACTTTGTGCTTCCTGTAGCGACACCTGTGATGGATGGATATGTGTTTGTGGGTGGCGAGTTGTTTGGTAATCAATATATTGCACAGAATAGAATGGAGTATGATTCCGACGAAAAATGCTACTATCTGTATGCTTATCTCAAGCAAGGAGGATACGACTATATGTATTATGTGGTAAGTCCTGCGAATGGCGCCGTAGCACTGCCTCTTGAGGGTTCGCATTGGCAGACTGAAAACGAGTACGACATTTGGGTGTATTATCGTCCATTTGGCGGAAGATATGATAGGTTAGTGGGGAAAAAATAACGAGGTGGATCGTTATTTTTGTTTAGAGTTTGTGTGTGGTGTATTTAGTGGACGATGTGCTACTATTTAGTGTTGAGAGTTAGGGAGATAATAAATTAAATATTTATTAAAAAAGCGGAATAATTGCATGAATATTTGCATGTTTCGTTTTTTTTTTGTACCTTTGCGCGGTTTTTGTGGTATGTAGGGAAGTTTAAGTTTTAAAGTTTAAAGGAACAGATTATGAATACAACAGGAAAAATAGTAACCATTGTGATTAGCGTGCTCTTGCTCGCATTAGTGGGTTTTATGTACTTCAAATTCTTCTTCGTATATAGCGAAGGAACGAACGAAGGCGATATCAACTATTTCCAACGCGAAGGTTTTGTCTTTAAGACCTATGAGGGAAAAATGATCCAAACAGGCTATAACTCGCATAATACGAGCGCTACGATACAATCGAACGAGTTTAAGTTTTCGGTTGTGGATGAGCATGTAGCCCAACAAATAGACAATAACTCAAGTCGCCAAATCAAACTGCATTGGAAACGTTATCTCGGCACATTACCATGGCGCGGAAACAGTCAGTTTGTGGTGGACTCGATTATAAGCGTGAGAAACGCAATACCCGTAGTTCCAGCTACGGAAGATGTGCTGGAACTGCCAGCGCCTGTGGATTTTCCACTGGAGTAATAACCTATAAATGAATAGATTATGTTGACAAAACCAGAAGAGAATCTGATTAAAATTTACGAGAACTCCTTTCGCAAACATTGGGATTTGGAGGCTGTAACCGATTATGGAACAACTGTAACGCTGACTTATGGTCAGATGGCAGAGAAGATTGCTCGCTTGCATTTGCTCTTCAAGCATTGTGGCATAGAGCAAGGTGATAAGATTGCTGTAATGGGCAAGAATAATAGCAATTGGGTAATAACCTATTTGGCAACTGTGACTTACGGTGCAATAATCGTGCCCATACTGCAAGACTTTAAGGCGAATGATGCAATACATATCATCAACCACTCGGAGTCTAAACTGTTGTTTATCACCGATTTGATTTGGGAAAATATTGATCCAGAACAAGTGCCAGACCTGAAAGCGGTATTCTCGCTAAACGACATGGATCTGATCATCAGTCGCTATGCGAAGAAGCAAGCGGTGGATAAAATGACCATGGAGGAGTTGTTTGACGAATTATATCCTAATGGTTATAGTGCAGCCGATGTGAACTATATTGAGCGCAGCAATGCAGAATTAGCATCTATCAACTATACATCGGGTACAACTGGTTTCTCGAAAGGCGTGATGACACCAGCGAATGCATTAGCAGGTAATATATTATTTGGGTTAACCACGAAGCTGGTATTCCCAGGTTGTCGCCACGTGGCATTCTTGCCTTTGGCACATGCATACGGATGCGCATTCGACTTCTTGGCATGTTTGGCTGCAGGTGGACATACTTATCTGATTGGTCGCACACCATCGCCAAAAATCTTGTTGAAGGCCTTTGCAGAAGTGAAGCCAACCGTGATCTTGTCTGTGCCATTGATTTTGGAAAAGATTTATAAGAAGATGATTCAGCCACAGATCTCGAAGGCGCCTGTGAGTTGGGTGTTGAAAGTGCCATTGCTAGATCAAGTAGTATTGGGAAAGATTCGTGAGACACTAATGAACGCTTTTGGTGGCGAGTTCTCGCAAATCATTATTGGTGGTGCACCATTGAATGCTGAAGTGGAGACTTTTTTGAAGCGCATCAAGTTCCCTGTGACTGTAGGTTATGGAATGACTGAAACTGCTCCGCTGATTAGTTTTGCACCACACGACCGCTTCCGTAGTCAATCTTGCGGACAAGTGTTAGAAGGATTGATGGAAGCACGAATAGCTAATCCAGATGCCGATGGTGTGGGCGAGATACAGGTTCGTGGTGAGAATGTGATGGCTGGATACTACAAGAATGAGCAAGCTACAGCAGAGTCGTTTACCGAAGACGGTTGGCTACGCACAGGCGACTTAGGATTGATTGATGAAGATAAGCATATATATATAAAAGGTCGTTGCAAAACCATGTTGCTCGGTCCGAGCGGACAAAATATTTATCCAGAGGAGATTGAGGCGAAGATTAACAATATGCCATACGTATTGGAATCATTGGTACTGCAAAAAGATACACGATTGATAGCATTGGTTTGCCCTGATTTTGAGGCTGTAGATGCAGAGAAGTTGAACCAAGAGCAATTGGAAGTGGCTATGGAAGAGAACCGTAAATTGGTGAATGCCGATTTGGCTGCCTACGAGCAGATTAACGAGGTGCGTATCTATAACCACGAGTTTGAAAAGACGCCGAAGAAGAGTATAAAGCGCTTCCTTTACGAGGCGTAGGTTGCATAGCGATAGTTTGAAGGACATTTCGCTACAGTTTTGAGTTTAGAGGCATGAATTTGTGTATTGATCAGGGAAATTCGAGGACGAAGGTGGCGCTGTTTAAGGATGGCGTGATCGTAAAGAATCTGCTGTATAGGTCATTTTCGTCGGTAGATGTCGAACGATTGTTCTCCTTGTATCCGATTACGAATAGCATCGTATCGTCGGTGGCAAATATGGAGCCTGCCGTGATCAATGCGCTTAATCGATTGTCCCAACACTTCGTGCTGTTTGACCACTTGACTCCACTACCGATAGCCAATCGTTATCAAACGCCAGAAACCTTGGGGCATGATCGTATAGCAGCAGCAGTAGGTGCAGCACACTTGTGTCCGAATAGCAACTTGTTGATTATTGATGCAGGTTCGGCGGTGACCTATGATTTTGTATCGGCAGAGCAAGGGTACTTAGGCGGAAACATTGCTCCTGGTATCAAGATGCGACTGACAGCATTACACCAAATGACCAAGCGTTTGCCCAAAGTGGAAGTAGAACCTGATGCATTGACACCACTCTTTGGCAAGAATACGAATGAAGCAATAGCCGCAGGTGTGGTGAGAGGATTGGTGTTTGAAGTGAAAGGTTATATGCGTCAGCTCAAGGACCAAAAGATAGCATTCAAGACTTATGTGACGGGAGGACATGCACCTTACATATTAAACGCGATGAAGCATCGCGATATAGTGGGCGAACCACATCTGGTGTTGATAGGGTTGGATAGGATATTGGAGTTTAGTGTTTAGAGTTTAATGTTTAAAGGCAAGGATATAGTGAAAAGAATAGTAACATTACTGGTAGTACTGATGGTGGTTGTATGCGCGTGGGCACAGAATGCGACCTCATCGCCATCATCTCGTTTTGGATATGGAGAGTTAAATGACAATTTGCCTGGTGCATATCGTGCTATGGGTGGAGTAGGTGTTGGAATGCGTTCTAATAAAGCCATTAATCCTGCGCAGCCTGCATCATATACAGCCTGTGATAGCATGACATTTATGTTCGATATAGCAGGTTCGTTTCTATATACGAATTATGGTGATGCGTATGGTCAGAACAATAAAGTCAATGGAAACTTGGAATATGTGACCTTGCAATTTCCTATTTGGCGTCAGCATATTGCCTTTTCTGCTGGTGTAACTCCTTATTCTGCTGTCGGGTATTCCATGGCGATTTCAGATTCAATCCATTCGGATTATTACTATACAAAAACCTATAGTGGCGATGGTGGTTTTACGCAAGTGTATGGTGGTTTGAGTTTTAATATTTGTGATTGGGTGGCTTTGGGTGCGAATGTATATTATATGTTTGGTGAAATGAATAAATATCGTTCGCTGACTTTTACTGATGCATCCCTTACTTCTACAAGTCAGTATGAACGACTGAAAGTAAATAGTTTGCGTATGCGCTATGGCATGCAATTATTTCATACGTTTGGCAAGCATACTATTGTATTAGGTGGTGTGTTTGAGAATAAACAACGCTTTTCAAATAGTGATTATCTGCTTGTGGAGACAACTACCAATGACACTGTTCCTGTTTCACCTGAAGGCTTTGATTTGCCAATGATGTATGGGGTTGGTGTTAGTTATGGTTATGAAGGGCGTTTGACTTTAGGTATTGATTATCTTTGCCAAGACTGGACAAATTCATTATATTTTAATACATCTGATAATAGTCTGCGCACGCGTCAGCGTTGGGCTTTGGGTGTTGAATATCGTCATAATCCGCAGAGTCGTAATTATGCACACCAAATTCTTTGGCGTTTAGGTCTTAATTATGCAACTGCATACTCTAAATATACTACTATGCCAGAGATTGGTGTTTCAGCTGGTATTGGTTTTCCGTTGCGCACAATAGGTACTGTAATCAATACCACATTTGAGTATGTGCATCGTGGTGCAATGGATGGTGTAATGTTAGGAGAGAACTCTTTGAGAATTGTCGTGAATGCAGCAATTGCGGAACACTGGTTCTTCAAGCGCAAGCTTTGATGAGGTGTGATTAACTATAAGTGATTAACAATATAAAAGTAATAAAAAAGAACATGAAAAAAGTATTATTTATTATCTTGTGCGTAGCTATTCCGATGGCAGGTTTCGCACAAAAGAAAGCCAAGAAAGGTAAAAATGTAGAAGAAGAGGTGGTTGCACCTGTAGTAGAGGTTCTCGATGATGAAGAGTGCCTAATGTTGCTCTCTTTGAGTCACGAATCGGTGAAAGCGGAGCAATATGATGATGCTTATGAGAATTGGAGTAAACTCTATCAAAGTCGCCCTGATTTTAACAAAACCATCTTCACCGATGGTAACAAAATCTTGGAGTACAAATGGAATCAAGCTCAAACTCCAGAGGAGAAAAACCAATGGCGTGAGATGATTATGAAACTGCATGATGAGCGCATCAAGTTTTTTGATGATCCTAAGTATCCAGATGCATATGTACTTGGATTGAAGGGCGTCGACTATTTGATTTATTATCCAGAGGATGAACTTGGTACGCAGGCATATGCGTGTTTGAAACAGTCTGTAGAAGGTATGGGTGAGAACGCACAAATTACTGTACTCCGCAAGTTGGTGGAAGTGAGTTATAATATTTATAAGAGTAATCAAGATCAATATAGTGACCAATTTTTGGCAGATTATCAAAAGGTAGCTGCCTTGTTGGATGCTATTGTAGCTAAAGGCGGTAAGAATACCGCTGCAGCTCAAGAGCAAAAAGCTTATGTAGATCGTTTATACGCTGCTTCTGGTGCTGCTGATTGTGGTCAAATGGATCAAATGTATGCAAGTGTAGTGACAGAAAGTGCAAACGATTTGGATAAGTTGAGTTCTATCATGAAATTATATCGTCGTTTAGGTTGTACAGAAAGTGATGTGTATTTTGCCGCAGCTGAGAGTGCGCACAAATTGCAACCAACCAGTGAGTCTGCTGCTGGTTGTGGTCAGATGTCTATCAAGAAAGGTGATATGAATGGTGCGTTGGCATATTATAAGCAAGCTTTGGAGATGGCTGTAGAGAATGAGGATAAAGCTGATTATTTGTATCGCATCGCTAATATTTATGTGTCAATACAAAATTATCAACAAGGTGTAGTGTATGCTAATCAGGCATTAGAGTACTCACCAGAAGATGGTCGTTGCTATTTGTTGATTGGTTTGTGCTATGCTAGTGCAAAGATTTATGATGATCCTATTTTGGCTCGTTCTGTATATTGGGTAGCATGTGATATGTTTAACAAAGCAAAAGCGTTAGATTCTTCTTGTGCAACAGATGCTAACAAGTTGATAGCTACATATAGCCAATATTTCCCAAGCAAGGAGGATGTGTTCTTCCATAAAGAGTTGAATGAGGGTACTTCTTTCCGTGTGGGTGGATGGATTAACAAGACAACTACATGCCGTGCTAAGAAGGAATAATCTTTTTGTTTGATTATCAATTGAAAAGATTTATAAATATATTTTTAATCAAGAGAATCACACGCGTGGTTCTCTTGATGGTGTTATGTATAGGCATTATAGCGTGTCAGAAGCAAGAAATGCGTCATCGTGCAGATGCAATTATGGATCGTTCTCAGATTCCAGTGTTGGAGGGTAATGAGGTTACAACACTAATATCAGATTCTGGTATCACACGTTATCGCATTACTACAAAAAAATGGCTTGTCTTTGATAAAGCTGATACTCCATATTGGGAGTTCCCAGAAGGAATCTATTTGGAAAAGTTTAACATGGATCTGGAGGCTGACGCTACGGTGGAAGCTGATTATGCGTATTATAATGAACCAGCCCAGCGTTGGACACTGCAAGGGAATGTGCAAGCAATAAACTTGGAGGGGGAGAGGTTTGAAACTCCTCTCTTGTATTGGGATCAAAAATCAGGATCTGTATATTCGGATTCTTCAATCGTTATTACTCGTGAAACTTCTATTATTCAAGGAGTTGGATTCCAATCTAATCAAGAGATGACTAAATATACAATTCTGCGTCCCACAGGTGTTTTCCCTATAAAGGAGTAAATGAATACGAATTATAAGTTATGAAGTATAGACATAATTATATAGTACAATATCAAGATATAGATGATACGCGTCGTTTACGATTGCATACATTGGAAAATCGCTTGTTGATTGTCGCTGGCAAGGTGGCAGATGAAATGGGAATCGGTATTCCATTTTTGATGCAATATAATAGTACATGGATTATTACTCATGTTAATTTGGAAATGCTCTATCTGCCTACTCATGGTGAAGAACTGATTTTCGAAACGTGGATAGAGATGAATGCCCATATGTTGTCCGTTCGTAACTTCCGTATATACAAAAAAGAAGGCGAGGCAGAGAATCTGATAGGTTGTTGCAAAACGGTATGGGCGGTGCTGGATCGCGAAAAGAGAGAGATCGTGAATCTGTTTGATATGGATGTATTTAGAGATGCGGTTGATGGAGAAGTGATGAAGATGAGCCGCGGAGCAAAGATGTTGCCATTGGTGTTGGATGAGTTGGAGCAAGATCCTGAGGTGATTCGGGCACAAGAAAAAGCACATACAATACAATATGCAGATATGGACTATAACTGTCATTGTAATTCTACCAAGTATTTGGAGTGGATGCTCAATGCACGTCGTATGCAGGATAATACGAAGCCCTTTAGATTAGATATCAATTATGTCAAGGAACTCTATTTGGGTGACCAAATGTTGACCCGATATGTTGAGCGAGCAAATAGCGTGCAGTATCAGCAAGTTGACAAAAATGGAGTGACGTGTTGTAGTGCTCGAATAGCACAAATAGAAAATATAAGTTGTTGATAACTTTTTTATTTTGGACAACTTTTTGTCTTTTTGAAAATCGCAAGTGTCTTGTTTATAGATACTTGCGATTTTGTTTTGGACAACTTTTCTTGGTTGTTGAAAACTTTTTGTGCGAAAATATTTGCACGTTCCATAAATATATAGTATCTTTGCACTCGATTTCGCGTCTATTTTTAGATGGGTATAGATAAGGAAAATTGTAAGTCATTATATATCATGGAGAAAAAGATTTTTACCCAAAAAGAAGCAGAATTGGCTTCTGTGGAGTATTTCAAAGGTGATGAGTTGGCTGCGCGTGTGTGGAGTACAAAGTATGCGTTGAAGGACTCGTTTGGAAACCTTTTTGAACGAACCCCAGACGATATGCATCATCGTTTGGCAGGAGAGATTGCTCGTATAGAACAAAAGTATGCAAATCCGATGTCAGAGGCAGAATTATTTGAACTCCTAAAGGATTTTAAATACATCGTACCTGCGGGTAGTCCTATGACGGGTATTGGTAATAATTATCAAGTGGCAAGTTTGAGTAACTGCTTTGTGATTGGTCAAGATGGCAGCGCTGATAGTTATGGTGCTATTATTCAGATAGACGAAGAGCAAGTACAACTCATGAAACGTCGTGGTGGAGTTGGTCACGATCTCAGTCATATTCGTCCTCATGGTAGCCCTGTGAAGAATAGTGCATTGACCTCTACTGGTTTGGTTCCATTTATGGAGCGCTATAGCAACTCTACTCGTGAAGTGGCACAAGATGGTCGTCGCGGTGCGTTGATGCTCAGTGTGAGCGTAAAACACCCTGATAGCGAGGCTTTTATCGACGCTAAGATGGAGTCAGGAAAAGTGACAGGTGCCAACGTGTCTGTAAAGATGCACGATGACTTTATGCAAGCTGCTATTGAGGGTAAGATGTATACCCAACAATATCCTATTGATTCTAACGCGCCTACCTACACGAAGGAGGTAGATGCAGCCAAATTATGGAAGAAAGTCATTCATAATGCTTGGAAGTCTGCTGAGCCAGGTGTACTCTTCTGGGATACGATTATCCGTGAGTCAGTGCCTGATTGTTATGCAGACTTGGGCTATAAGACCGTAAGTACAAACCCTTGTGGTGAGATTCCATTGTGTCCTTACGATAGCTGCCGTCTGTTGGCTGTGAACCTCTATAGTTATGTGAAAAATCCGTTTACCGCAGAAGCAGAGTTTGACTTTGAACTCTTTAAGAAGCATGTTGCTGTGGCACAACGTATGATGGATGATATCATTGATTTGGAGGTTGAGAAGATAGAAAAAATCTTGGCTAAAGTAGGGTCTGATCCTGAGTGCGAGGCAATCAAGCGCACAGAGCGTGAACTTTGGGAGAAGATTTTAGCAAAGACTACTCAAGGTCGTCGTACAGGTGTAGGAACTACTGCAGAAGGTGATATGTTGGCAGCTCTTGGTTTGCGTTATGGTACACCAGAGGCAACAGCTTTCTCTGTGGAAGTACACAAAACCTTGGCTTTAGCAGCTTATCGTAGTAGTGTGGTAATGGCTCAAGAGCGTGGTGCTTTTAAAGTATATGATGCTAAGCGTGAGGAGAATAATCCGTATATCCAACGTCTCAAAGAAGCAGATCCAGAATTGTACGAATTGATGGTACAACACGGTCGTCGTAACATTGCCTGCTTGACTATCGCACCTACAGGTACCACCAGTATCATGACGCAAACTACTAGTGGTATTGAGCCTGTATTCCAACCAGTGTACCGTCGTCGTCGCAAGGTGAATCCAAACGACAAGAACGTACACGTAGATCTGGTGGATGAGGTAGGAGATAGCTTTGAGGAGTATGTAGTGTTCCACCACAAGTTCATTACATGGATGAATGCTAATGGTTATACCTACGATCCTTCTTATCGCTATACCACTGCTGAGATCGACGAACTCGTACAGAAATCGCCATACTACAAGGCTACGGCTAATGATGTGGATTGGTTGGAGAAAGTGCACATGCAAGGGGCTATTCAAAAATGGGTAGATCACTCTATCTCTGTAACCATCAATCTGCCTAATGACGTGAGCGAAGAGCTCGTAGGTCAACTCTACGAAGAAGCTTGGCGCTGTGGGTGCAAAGGTTGTACAGTATACCGTGATGGTTCACGTACTGGTGTACTTGAGGGAATGAAGGATAAGAAGAAAAAAGAAGAGAGTAAGAAAGAGGAGAAGAACTGCGTATGCTTTGATAATAAAGTGCGTATCCGTCCTGCTGAATTGGAATGCGATGTGGTTCGTTTCCAAAACAATAAGGACAAGTGGATTGCTTTCGTTGGCTTGAAGGATGGTGTGCCTTACGAGATTTTTACAGGTCTTGCGGACGATGAGGAGGGTATCTTATTGCCTAAATCCGTGACCAAGGGTAAAATTATCCGTGTTGTTCAGGAAGATGGTAGCAAACGTTATGACTTCCAGTTCGTTAACTCTCGTGGCTTCAAGACCACTATGGAGGGCTTGAGCTACAAGTTTGACAAAGAATTCTGGAACTACGCTAAACTCATTTCTGGTGTCTTGCGTTATGGTATGCCTATTGATCAGGTTATCAAGATGATCAGTACTTTGCAGATGGATTCTGAATCTATCAACTCATGGAAAGTAGGTGTAGAGCGTGCGCTCAAAAAGTATATTCAAGATGGTACTGTTGTTCAAGGTCAGTCTTGCCCTAATTGTGGCAATGTACTCATCTTTGAAGAAGGGTGTATGCACTGTCGCGAGTGTGGCTATAGCCGTTGTGGCGGATAAAGATAGTTTAACATTTGCAAATTTAGTACAACAAGAGGGTGTGTCAATGCTGACACACCCTCTTGTTGTAAATGACTATTCTATTTATTCTTATTTACTCAAAATCACATGTTGCCAAGGCTTGAGAGTCAATGTTTGGATAGCCTCTACGGTCATAGTCTTTCCACATAAGCAGTTGTACTCGCCAGCGTATTGGTCAACGGTGAGGTTCACTACTTGCTCTTCAGCCGACATGTTCATCACTGCAATCACGGTGTTCTCTTTGCCGCTCTTTGGGCATACAGCATGGCGAACGCATGCAAACACCTTGTCATTGTCAGCAGCGAGGCGAACCATAGGAGCGCCAATCTCGTTGCTCCACAAAGCGAAGTTCTCTGCACGCAATGCATTGAGTTTCTTGTACATCTCGTGTTGTGGTGCGTTCTCTACGCGGTCAATGAGGTCCTTCTCGAAGAATGCCAAACGATGGTGGTTACCACTTGGTTGACCAGTATAAATCATAGGCATACCTGGTACTACATAGGTAAACGCAGCGAAGAGGTTGGCTGCATCGCCCATACGCTCGAACTCAGTACCATTCCATGAGTTCTCATCGTGGTTAGAGGTGAAGTTCATGCGGATAGCCTCTTTGCGGATAGTAGTATCCACTTTAGCGAAATAACCCCAGAGGTCCTCTACGGTCTTGGTGCCTTGAGCTGCGCCGTTCATGAGGTGGTGGAGTTCCCAACCATAGTACATGTCGAAAGCAGTCTCGGTGAGGTCTTGTGCCTCTGCCTCGTCCTCTGCCAATGTGAACATGTTAGGGTGTTTAGCGCGAAGCTCAGCCATGGCATCATTCCAAAAATCGGTAGGAACTTCGCCAGCTACGTCGCAACGGAAACCATCAATACCGATAGTGTCCATCCACCAGTGCATGGCTTGCTTCATAGCAGCGCGCATGTCTTGGTTGTCGTAGTTGAGTTTAGAGATGTCGGTCCAGTCGTATTGTACCATCAGGTTGCCCAGACTATCGCGGTAGTGCCAGCCGTCGTTCTTGGTCCACTCGCTATCTGGAGCGGTGTGGTTAGCTACCCAGTCAAGGATAACCTTCAAGCCCAACTTGTGTGCCTCAGCGAGGAAGTGCTCGAAGTCAGCGCGTGTACCAAACTCAGGGTTGAGTGTGCAGTAGTCGGTAATAGCGTAGTAGCTACCGAGGCTACCTTTGCGCTCCAATACGCCAATCTTTTGGATAGGCATAATCCAGATAATGTCCACGCCAATCTCTTTCAATGCTGGCAATACAGCTTCAGCTGCTTTGAAAGTACCTTCTTCAGTCAATTGGCGAGTGTTGAGCTCGTAGATCGTAGCATCGTATGCATAGCATGGATGCTCCAGTTGGCAGCAAGGCTGCTTTGCGCAGGATGCCAAGCAGAGCAATCCTAACGCTGCGAAAAATAGTTTCTTCATTGTTGTTGATTGTTATTATTGATTGTTGTTTAAGTCATTTGGCTTCTGGCTTCTAGAGCCCAGTGCCCAGTTTTCACAGCTCGGCCTTTGGATTCTGGATTAAATGCTCCAAACCTTGTCGCCGTTCACGGTGATGCTGCTCTCGCCATTGAGGTCAATGACTACATCTACTACATCGCCCATGTATGCACGTTGGAAGTGCATTTTAGTGTCAGTTACTTCTACAGGGATATACTCGCCATAGAGCAATGCCATATTGTTGCGGCGGAGTTGAGCCAACTCTTGCACCTTAGCGCGGAACGCAGTTTGCTCTGCATTCAATCCGTCAAACTTCATCATGTGGCGGTTGTCAGGATCATTAGCGCCCGCCTCGCCGTATTCATCACCTTGGTAAACGCAAGGTACGCCAGGAATGGTAAAGTTGATGACCTCCAATAGCATAGCCATACGGTAGGCATGTGCTTCCAGCTCTTTATTGCCGTCGGCAGTTACGCCAATCTCGCGCTCCCAACCAGCTGCTTTATCGTTCTCGTCCCAACTAACTGCTTTACCAGCCAATGAGATGAAGCGGCATTTGTCGTGGTTGCCAGAGATATTACCCATCGTGTGGTGTGCGCCATATGCGCCCAACGACTCCAGAATGGTGTTATTCATCTTGGTGAGCGATTGCTCTGGTTTGCCGAGTACATCAATAGCGGTATGATAGATATTGAAGTCAAACTGTGCGTTCAGCATACCTGTCTTCACATACGAACCAATCAGTGCTGGGTCGCCGTATGTTTCGCCAATCATCCATATGTGGCGATCTGGGTAGCGTTGTTTCATTTTCTTGCCCAGCTCGCGCCAGTAGTTCAGTGGGATATGCTTACAAGCATCGTGGCGGAAACCGTCAAAAGCAAATTTCTCCAGCCATACCAATGCAGAGTCGGTCATAGGTGAGCAAACTTCAGGACGCTCCAGGTCGAGGGTAGGGATATGCACATCAAACCATGTGGTAAGGCGTGCTTCGTCCCACAATTCGAAGTTGCGTCTTCCGTCTGGCAAAATGCTATCGGTGTGCCAGTCTGGGTGCGCTTGCAGGGTAGGGGAGTTGATGTGCATGTGATTAGCCACATAGTCGAGAATGACATTCATGCCATGCTTGTGTGCGGTAGCCAACATGTCGTGCAACTCTTGCTCGGTGGTGAAACGCTTCTCCACTTCGGTGGCAAAGATTGGCCAATAGCCGTGATAACCAGAGAACTTGGTATAGGTCTTGGTGTTGTCGTATTTATTGCCATTGGTAAATACATTCATACCCCACGCATCCCAAGGGTTTTGGGTGATAGGAGAAATCCAAATGGTGGTGATACCCAACTCCTCGAAGAATCCCTCTTCGATTTTCTTCTGAATACCCTTGATGTCGCCACCTTGATAGTCCACGATGTCCAATACCTCTGGGCTATTCATTTTCCAGTCGTTATTCTTGTTGCCGTTGTGGAAACGGTCGATCATCAGCGAGTAGAGGATTTGTGCGTGGTCGTCAAAACGGGTGAGCTCTGCCACATCGTTCACCACTTTGCCGTCTTGCATTGGGATAAGCAAGTCGTTGAGGTGTTTGCCGTCGGCGTATGCATATACGCGGACGAAACTACGACCTTTGCTCTCGCGCCATGCTGGTTCGATGGTGATGGTAGCTTCGGTTCCGTATTGCTCGTATTCTACACACTCTTTCGCGCGTGTGTCTTGCCAGAGTACGCGGAATTGCAGGTGCTCATAGTTGTTGAGAACGCTGATAGTGATAGTAGAGTCAGAGAATGACTTGGTAGCCAAACCAACCTCGTATTGCGATTGTGGTACGATAGGAATATCGTAGTGCAATCCTTTGGCAGGTACATCCACGCTGAGAACAGAGAGGGTGTGGTCGCCATTAAGGGTGAAACCCTGAGCAGTCACATTGCTCACTTGATACGAAGGCTCGGTGGAGAACACCACTTCGTCCTCTTCGGTGAGTGCTGGCAAGTAATCGGTGAGGATAACTTCGGTGTTTTCGCCTACATATACGATAGGCATGATTGGGTTTTGTGTGTTCGCATTCGCTTCATTCTGAGCGTTTTGCGCAGTGTTGCCACAGGAGATGAGTCCGATAGTGGCAAGCAGAATAAAAAAGATGTGCTTCATATTTATTTGGTTAATGATAATGTATTTCGTAAAAAGCGTACAAAGGTACTGAAAATCTTTGAATTGAGCAAATGTTTTTTT
>JAFNUD010000109.1 GCA_017384225.1 Paludibacteraceae bacterium | reverse complement strand
CCGGTTCAAGCGGACGGAACTCAAAAACTCCGTGATCTTTGCTTGAATCCAACATGATCACCTTTTCAGGTTTAATAAAATCTAATATTGCCATGAATTTAATTATTATTTAGAGTACAACTCGACGATTAATTGCTCCTTGATATTCTCAGGGATATCCTCACGTTGTGGGATGTTAAGGTATTTACCAGCCTTCTCAGCCTCGTTCCACTCGAGCCAGCTATATTTGCTGTGGTTGAAACCGTCCAAAGAAGCAGCGATTACTTCGAGTGATTTAGCTTTCTCGCGCACTGCAACTACTTGACCAGGTTTAACCTCATAAGAAGGGATATTTACCACTTTGCCGTCAACGGTGATGTGGCGGTGGCTAACGAGCTGACGCGCAGCAGCACGTGTAGGTGCCATACCGAGACGATATACGATATTGTCCAAGCGAGACTCCAAGAGTTGGAGAAGGATCTCACCGGTAATACCTTTGATACGTGAAGCCTTAGCAAAAAGGAGACGGAATTGACGCTCGAGTACACCGTAGGTGTATTTAGCTTTTTGCTTCTCAGCGAGCTGAGTACCGTACTCAGACATTTTTTTACGGCGGTTTACGCCGTGTTGACCTGGAGCGTAGTTACGTTTGTCAAGCACTTTGTCTGGGCCGAAGATAGCCTCTCCGAAACGACGTGCGATACGTGATTTTGGTCCAATATATCTTGCCATTTTATTACGTTTTTAATAGTTAAACAATTATACACGACGACGTTTAGGAGGACGGCAACCATTGTGAGGCATAGGAGTAACGTCAACGATTTCGGTTACTGCGATACCAGCGTTAGCGCACGCACGGATAGCGCTCTCACGGCCTTGTCCAGGACCTTTAACATACGCTTTTACTTTGCGCAAGCCGAGGTCAAAAGCGACCTTTGCGCAATCCTCAGCAGCAGTTTGAGCTGCGTAAGGAGTATTCTTTTTAGAGCCACGGAAGCCCATTTTACCAGCAGATGACCAAGAGATAACTTGACCCTCGCCGTTAGCGATTGTAACAATCACATTGTTGAAAGAAGACATAACGTGAAGTTGACCAACACCGTCAATCTTTACAACGCGCTTCTTAGCTGCAACAGTTTTCTTTGCCATAATTGATAGATATTATAGGTTGTTGATACTTGATTACTTCGTTGCTTTCTTCTTGTTAGCAACAGTTTTCTTTTTACCTTTACGCGTACGAGCGTTGTTTTTGGTGGATTGACCACGCAATGGAAGACCAATACGGTGACGCACACCACGGTAGCAACCGATATCCATCAATCGCTTGATGTTGAGTTGTGTTTCAGAACGGAGGTCACCTTCTACTTTGTAGTTAGCACCGATGATCTCACGAATTTTAGCTGCTTGGTCATCCGTCCAATCTTGTACCTTGATGCTTGGGTCAACGCCTGCCTCTGCCAAGATCTTCTTTGCGCTTGAACGACCTATTCCGTAGATGTAAGTCAAACCGACTTCGCCACACTTGTTTTGTGGTAAATCTACACCGACAATTCTTATAGCCATAATTAATTACTTAAGGATAATTGTT
>JAFNUD010000108.1 GCA_017384225.1 Paludibacteraceae bacterium | reverse complement strand
CGTCGTAAGAAGATTTTGAGCCTCACACGAGGCAATTTTGGTGGCCGTGCAAACGTTTGGACAGTTGCCAAAAACACTTGGGAGAAAGGTCTCCAGTACGCTTATCGCGATCGTAAGAACAAAAAACGCACCTTCCGTGCTTTGTGGATCCAACGTATCAACGCTGGTGCACGCTTGGAGGGCTTGAGCTACAGCCAACTCATGGGCGCACTCAAGAAAGCAGGTATCGAAATCAACCGCAAAGTCCTCGCAGACTTGGCGATGAACCAACCAGCAGCGTTCAAAGCTATCGTAGAGCAAGCTAAGAAGTCTATCTAATTAGATGTGAATCATGATAAATAAGGTGTCCCAATTGAGGGCACCTTATTTTCAATAATTAAGTTAACTACGCGTGCGCGCACGCACGTTTATAATATAGGATATTAACGATTAAAAACTATGCATATGAAAAGCTCACGTATGATCTCTCTGATGCTTTTGCTCGTGTGTGCCACTGGAGCTAAAGCCGATGCATTACCAGGCTTCCGCTATGAGGATGCTACCAAATTTCAGATTATCAACAAAGGTTGGGACAACACCTCCGAACCTTATACCCGTTTGCCTCAACAGTATATGGACAGCTGCCGCGAGGAGCAACGCTGGCTATATAACCACTCAGCAGGTATCGCTGTACGCTTCGCTACGAATAGCAAACGAATAGCTGCACAATACAATCTGAAAAACAATTTCCATATGCAACATATGGCGATGACCGGTATCAAAGGCACCGACCTCTATTACCTCAACGAGGAGAGAAATGTATGGGAACATGTGAATACCGCTCGACCACAAGAAAAGAACCTAATAGCTGACTCTATCCAATCAAAACTCTATGTGGAGAACTTGGATGGAGAAATGCACGAATATATGATCTATTTGCCACTCTATGATGGTATCAATTGGCTGCAAATAGGTGTGGACTCTACCGCCGAACTCAGCCTACCACGCGTGGAGAATCCACGCCAAATGGGTAAGATCGTGATTTATGGAACCAGTATTCAGCAAGGTGGTTGCGCGAGTCGCGTAGGCATGGTTCCAAGTGCGATGATCCAGCGTGAGTATAACTTAGAATGTGTGAATATTGCTACTTCGGGCAACGCACGCATGGATTTCTACATAGCTGAAGCTATGGCAAGCATCGAAGATGCTATTTGCTATGTGGTGGACCCTGTGCCTAACTGTACGAAAGATCGCTGTGACACAGCTACTTACGACTTTATCAATATCCTGCGTACCCTGCGTCCTGAAGTGCCAATCATCATGGTAGAGGGAATCATGTATCCATATACTCGACACAGCAGTTATTTTGCAGAGTACCTGCCACAGAAAAATGAAAGTTTCCGCCGTGGCTATGAGCAACATTTGGCAGAGAATCCTAAAGGCTTATACTACATGACGCATGACGGACAAGTAGGTCCTGAGATGGAGGGTACAGTGGATGGCGTACACCTGACCGACTACGGTTTCCGCGCGTATGCCGATTTGCTGGAAGTGAAGATCAAAGAGGCATTGGACGACACCGATGTGGATTATGATCTGACTCCTTCTTATAATATTGTTCGTAAGAAAACATTCTGGGAGCGTTTTCTGGATTTCATTAAGGGATATTGAAAATAAATTAAATTAATGTATATGAAAAAAGTTTTTATCTTCTTTTTGAGCGTGGTCTGTTCGCTAACCACGTTTGCACAAGTATCCGTCAGTGGTACGGTGATTGATGCAGACAATAGTGAACCGCTGATAGGTGTTTCTATCATCGAGAAAGGTACTTCTAATGGTGTCGTAACCGATTTGGATGGTAACTTCTCGTTGAAAGTCGCCGATAACGCAGTGTTGCAACTGTCGTATGTGGGTTACAAGACAGAAGAAGTGAAGATTGGAAAGAACCATAATTTGGGCACTATGAAACTCCAGCCAGAGGCTGTTGGTTTGGAGGATGTCACTATCGTTGGACAAATTGCTCGTCAACAAGTTACACCAGTTGCAGTTAGTCAAGTTACTGCTCTCGAAATTGAAGAGCGACTTGGTGGACAAGAGTTTACCGATATCCTCAAGAATACTCCTGGTGTACACGCTAATGGTAATGGCGGTGGCTGGGGCGACTCCGAGATCTGGATGCGTGGTTTCGACAATACCAATATTGCTACAATGGTCAATGGTGTGCCAATGAACGACATGGAGAATGGTACATTATATTGGTCCAACTGGCAGGGACTGAGCGACGTTACATCCGTTATGCAAACACAACGTGGTATGGGTGCTTCTAAAATTTCTGCACCTTCTGTAGGCGGTACTATCAATATCGTTACTAAAGGTATTGATGCTAAATATGGCGGTAATATCGCATATTCTATGGGTAATGATGGCTCAAACAAAATATCTTTTGGTATCTCCACGGGTTTGATGGCGAATGGATGGGCAATCACTGTTCAAGGTTCGCGTAGTTGGGGTAATGGATACATCCAAGGTACAAGTTATGAGGGATATAGCTACTTTGCTAGCATCGCCAAACGTATCAATGAGCAGCACCAAATCTCTTTGACTGGTTTTGGTGCCCCACAGTGGCACTGGAAACGTCCTTCGGGCTCATCAGGCGCACTCACACTAGCAGAGTGGAACAATGTGAAAAAGTATATGAAAGATGGTATGGACTACCGACGTTACAACCCATCTTATGGCTATGCTAATGATGGTACACAGAAGGGTACTAACTTCAACCACTATCACAAACCACAAATCTCGCTCAACCATGTATGGCAAATTGATTATAAGTCATCATTGTCAACAGCGCTCTACACTTCTATCGGTCGTGGTGGAGGTGGTACAGCAGAGGCAAGCCCATATTCATCTTATAGTTATAGCGATTTAAATAAAGGAGCAAACTATGGTGTTATCACCACAACCTTCCGTCGAGAGGATGGTACTTTCGACTACGGTGCGGTAGAAGATGTAAATGCAGCTTCAACTAGTGGCTCTGAACTTGTCATTTGCGACAATAGAAACTATCACAACTGGTACGGACTCGTTTCTACCTATAATAATAAGTTCTTAAATGAGGCTATTGATTTTACTGCAGGTCTAGATGTCCGCTACTATCAAGGTATCCACACTGCTGTTATCACTGATCTTATGGGTGGTGACTATTTCATTGATGCAAGCCGTGGCAATGTTGTCGCAGAAAATAATATCTCGGCAGCGAATAGTGCATGGAAGTATGAAAAACTTAACGTAGGCGATATCGCATACCGCGATTATACAGGACACGTGATGCAAGAAGGTGTTTTTGCTACTGCAGAGTATATCTCTCAACATTGGACTGCTTTCTTAAATGGTTCGTTTAATATTACAACTGATTGGCGTGAAGACCGATTCTACTACGACGAAGCACATCGATTTTCAGAGAAAGTTACTTTCTATGGTGGAACAGTCAAGGGCGGTGTCAACTATATCGTTAATCCACATCACAATATATTCGTTAACGCAGGATTTATTAGCCGTGCACCGAAATTCACAGGAGCGTTCATGTCATATACTACATCACATATGTTAAACAAGGATGTTAAGAATGAGAAAATCGCATCTGTCGAATTAGGATATGGTTTCCACAATGAGTATGTGAATTTAGTATTCAATGGATACTACACGCGTTGGATAGACAAAACAATGTCTTATTATACAGATCTTGCAACGCAAGAAACAGGTTTTGTCAATATGAATGGCGTAGGAGCACAGCACATGGGACTTGAGTTCGAGTTGAAAGCACGTCCTACCAAATGGCTTGAAATCAATGCAATGTTATCGCTGGGTGATTGGCGTTGGAAGGGTAAAGACGTTATTGGTTACCTCTTTGACGAGCATGGTAATCCTGTGAATGAACAAGGAGCAATCACGGAAATGGCTTCGCCTGAACATACATGGGCTAAAATTAATGTAGAGAACGTGCAAGTCGGTGGCCAAGCGCAAACAACGGCAGCGTTGGGATTGCTCTTCAAACCATTTAAGGGATTCCGTATAGGTGGTGAATATACATTGTTCGATCGTAACTACTCGTACTACTCTTTCTCTGGCTCTAACCTTGTTATTGGCAAGACAATGAATATTGTTGAACCTTACAAATGCCCTATAGGAGGACAGCTTGATGTTCGCGCAAGTTATTCTTTCAAGATAGGTGAGGCGGTACGTGCTACATTATCAGGAAATATTACCAACCTACTTGACCAATACTACATTGATAAAGCGTGGTCTGCACAAACAGTTACTCAAAACGTTGCAGAGAATACCAAAGACAATGTCTATTTCTTCTATAATAAAGGAAGACAATGGAATATTCGTCTTAAATTAACCTTCTAATGGGATGTAGTTTTATCGTATAACAATTAAATTTATCGACTAATGAAAAAGATACAATATATTTTCTTTGTTCTCTGTGGTCTTGGTGCAGTTTCTTGCAGCAACTATTTTGATGAACATCAATTGGGCAATGTGGATCCTTCTGTCACCGACATTCGACCAAACATGATATACGAACTCACTGAGAACGACTATGCAACAATCGCCAAACTACAAGTGAATATAGATTCTGCTACATTGCATGGAGAACAAGCCTTAGAAGAATTGGCAACTATTGCTACTGAGAAAGCATTTACCGAAACAGCTTCTGCCGACATGTATGTTCCTGCACTTATGCAGAACTTGTTCCCTTATCTTGATAATGGTACCTTCTGCGATGTGACCTATCGCTATCGCGAAGGGAAATCTACACGCGTACAACCATTTACAACAGCTACGGGATATACGCTTGAAACAAAAGACTACGAAGCTATTTGGCAAAAAAGAGGTATAGAATATTTAACACCCGCAACTGCAGATTCTGTTAATACATTCCTCCAAACTTTGATTCCTACTGCTAAGATTGGCAAAATCGTAGTGTTGAGTTACAACTATTCGGCTGATGAACCAGAAGCTTCTGAGGGAAGCGAAATGTTGCCATATGCATTACCCCTAAGTCAATTTATGAAATTTCCAGACGATAAGGAACATGAATTCTATGGCTTAGTAGGTACAATCAAATCAAAGATTTATGGTAGATTCTACCTCGTGGACGGACAAGATTCTGTATATGTATATGAATTGGCAGATGAAGAAGGGAATAACAAAATATGGAAATCTTTGGGCATTGGACAAGGTGACTCCATCCGTGTTCGCGGTTTCTATAATGCAGAGAAAGAGCAGATTGTCAATGCTGTATATGTCAGCCACTCGCCCGCTTCTCTTCCTGCGAGAGCACCACGCTATGCTGCTAACAATAAGCAGATTAATAAAGTAAACACCATATATCAACTTACAGACGAAGGATGGGTTCTTTACACCAATGAAGATCTTAAAGTTGCGGAAGCGTTGCCACAACATGTGTATGAAACGGTTGATGAGACAGCTATATCTGACACTAAAACAATTGAGAAGTACTTGCGTATAACTTATCCTTATGCAAAAGAGGATGATATCTACCTCATCGCTTACCGTGGAGTAAACGGTATGACAGCCGATGAGTGGATATACGATGGAAACGACTTTGTGCTTACTACGGGATATATCAATGAGGTGATGTCTTTCCAAGTTAAAAACGATATTTGGATAGCAAATATTTCTACCTATTTGCAAACTAAATTCGTTGGTGAGGGTGTCGGTAAGTTCATTACGCAGAATGTCGCATTAGACGGACTATCCTACGTTTGGCGCTACCAAGCACTATATGGTATGACCGCTTCTGGATTTGTGTCAGGGGCTGCTCATAAAGTGGATGGATGGCTTATATCACCTAAAATCAAACTCAAAAAAGCCAAACAACCACAAATGACATATGACAATGCACTCAAGTTTGGTAATGCGACTGATAATCCAAAATGGCTATCTGTGATGATTACTACAAATTGGACAGGAGATGTCACTACTTCCGAATGGACAAAACTGCCATTCCCAGAGGAATTGCCTCCAGGAACCGACTGGGTATTCCGTCCATCTGGTGTGTTTGACCTCTCTGCTTATAATGGACAAACTATCGTGATAGCATTCCGATACGATACCACGATTGAGGGAACAGATTTGACCTCCGTGCCAACGTGGGAGATACAAAATCTTTTAATCGCTGAACCCGAAGAATAAACAATAGCGAAATAATAACCATTTATTAACAAACTAAATTTTTAGAACAATGAAGAAATTTTATTTGATGGCTGCTTTTGCATTCGCGGCATTAACAATGAATGCTGAAATTAAAGAAATGACTTGCGCTGAGGCTGCAGCTGCAGCTTTAGAGTTGGGTGAGAACGAAACAGGTACCGATAGTGTAGCTGTTATTGGTTACATTACCAATACCAGTGGTGAGATTAGCCGTGGCCAACAAACCTTCTACATGGACGATGTGAAAGGTTCTGGTCTAAAGACATTCCAAGCATATTGGGCAAATGTTCCTGACCCTGAGAAACCACTCAACGTAGGTGACAAAGTGATATTAAAAGGTCTGCTCCTACACTATGTAAATAGCAGCGGTACTTCACACCAAGCAGAAATTAAGAACGGCGATGTAGTGGTGTTGGAATCTGTAGAAGTATCATTTGATACCATATCTGTAGATGCGTGCGAGGCTATCGAAGAAGGATTAGCACTTAATCACGATGAATATACTGATGACTATTTCGCAGTTACTGGTATTGTGGCAAATCAACCTACATTCAATTCGTATTCACAAACCACCTTTAACCTCGAGTGCGAAACTGCTACGGCTATCTTCAAGGCATACAACTGTGCATATACTGATACTATTGCTCTTGGCGACAAAGTGCTTGTAACTGGTAAACTCTACAACTACAATGGTACTATTGAAATTAAAAATGGTAAGGTAGAGTTCTTATCTGCTGGTGATGTTGTTATTGATACTATTTCTGTTACGGTAGCGGAGGCTGTAGCTGTTGGTAAGGCGCTTGATAAAGGTGCTGAAACTAAAGACGTTTACGTAACAACGGGTTATGTAGATTCTATCCAATCAGCATGGTCAGAGACCTATGGTAACATTTCGTTCTACATGACTGACGATATGGCTGTACATAACTACGACTTTTTGGCTTATCGAGTTAAGTGTGATGCTGAAACAGCAGCGAAGATCGTTCCTGGTGCTAAAGTTTCTGTTACTGCTGGTATCCAACGCTATTATAAAGAGGCTACTGATGAATCACCAGAGAAAGACCTTGTTGAGACAACTTCTGGTGGTACTCTCAAATTAATAATTTCATCAGCTGTTGAATCTGTTGAAGTGGAAATACCTGCAACCAAGGCATTCATCAATGGTCAACTCATCATCCGTAGTGGTGACAAAGTATATAACGTATTAGGTACTGAACTCTAATCCAAGTTATTACTATAACTGATTATATAAAAAAACAGCGTGTGAAATGCACACGCTGTTTTTTGTGTCCTATAAACTCTAACGCTCTAATGGCTTTAACGCTCTTCTAATCACCATCTGTGTATTCTCGGTACAAGGCACCATTGGCAGGCGCAACACGTTCTTTATTATTCCCATCTCGGTTAATACCGTTTTGATGCCACTGGGATTACCTTCTACAAACAGTAGATGGATGAGGTGCGCATATTGCTGTTGTGTTTGCATGTTGTACTCGTGTACAATGTTGTGCATTGCTTTAGGCCATGCATTGCTAGCAACACTAATAAGCCCGTCGCCTCCCACTCTCATCATCTCATATGCCAAATCGTCATCTCCACTAATTACCGCAAAATCACCATTCGCAATTTTTACTGTTTCTGCAAATTGTTCTACGCTATTGCACGCCTCTTTGATTCCCATAATCTTCTGTGGATTAGCATCATAGATGCGACGAGTGGTCTCAGGAAATAGGTTCACGCCCGTGCGTTTAGGTACATTATACAGCAATACGGGTATGGGACTTGCTTGAGCTATCGCACAGAAATGTTGGAATAGTCCCTCTTGAGAAGGGCGATTGTAGTAAGGGGTAACTGATAATATGGCTGCAAAATGTTGTTGAAGGATAGGGGTTAGCGTCTGAATACGAGCCACTAATGCTGCGGTATCATTGCCCCCCATGCCCAATACCAATGGTACTCTGCCAGCTACTTTTTCTATCACGAATTGTATGACTTGATGTTGCTCCTCACTGGATAGGGTGGGCACCTCGCTGGTAGTACCTAAAATCACCAAATAGTCAATATTACCAGCAATCTGATGCTCAATTAGCTGCTGAAGAGCTACAAAGTCAATACTGTAGTCTTTGCAAAATGGAGTGATGAGTGCTGTACCTAAACCTTTCATAATTATTTTTGTTTTGTAGTGAACATGTTGATATAGTGCATAATCTGCTCCAAGAGATAGTATGGAGAGGGTTGCGCGGGTGTGTTGATAGTCAAATCATAAATACCTTCGCGAGAGTGTCTGCCCACCTTGAAATCTGACCGAGTGTATAGTGCCATGTAATGCATGGTTAGGGTAGGTTGCTGTGTCAGATCAATGAGTAGGTCGTAATGATAATCGCGAATATGATTTACTATTTGCTTCGAGGGACGTTGGGATAACCAAAATATGTCCTCTTTGTTAGGCTGCGTGAAAAAGTCGATGTGCTTATGTTCGGTAGATAATTGTTGCAAGATGCTTGCCTCATCGCCACAATCGTAGATTATGGCGATGGTGTGTATAGCATCCCAAGCGCGCATGACCACTTTTCGTTTGGGTTGGCGATGAAGAAAATATCGCCATATCATCTCTCGTATATTCATATCAATGGATTATGCTTCGTTGTTTACTAATCGTAAGAATTCATCTTCGCTCATCAGCGTAATGCCCAAACTCTCTGCTTTTTTGCGTTTCTCGGGTCCCATGTTTTCGCCAGCGAGTACAAAACTGGTTTTCTTGCTAATCGAACCTACATTTTTGCCTCCATTGGCTTCAATCATGGCTTTGTATTCATCGCGTGAGTGATGCGTGAAGACACCCGAAATGACAATGCTTTTGCCCTGTAATCTATCCGACTGCTGTGCTGTCTCCTCATCCTTGCTTTCCATCTGCACACCTGCTTCGCGTAAGCGATTGATAATCTCCAGATTGCTCATGTTGTTGAAGTACTCAATCACGTTCTTGGCGATCTGTTCGCCTACATCGTCAATGCTGGTGAGTTGTTCCACAGTAGCCCATTGCAGTTGGTCGATATTTGGGAAACGCTTGGCAATCTTCTTGGCGGTAGTCTCACCCACCATACGGATGCCCAATGCAAACAAGACTTTCGCCCAAGCCACTTGTTTGCTCTTCTCTACGCTCTGTAGGATGTTTTGTGCCGATTTATCGCCTAAACGCTCTTGACGAGCAATGTCGTCTTGCGTCAGATCGTAGATATCAGCGATGTTTTTCAGCAATCCTTGCGAGTAGAGTAGGTCGATGGTCTCGGTGCCTAATCCCTCTATGTTGAGCGCTTTTCGTGAAACGAAATGCTCTATTTTGCCTTTTTGTTGTGGTGGACATCCTGCTTCGTTCGGACAACGCCACGCAGCCTCCCCTTCCACGCGCACCAACTTCGCACCACATTCTGGACACACCTTGGGAAAGAAATAACCAGTATCTAACAGTTCGCTAGCGAGCGGTCTAACAGCCGAAAGCGGTCTGATATCTGACAGCGCATCGGTCTCTTTTCCAACTATTTTCGGAATAATCTCGCCACCTTTCTCTACCCACACCATATCGCCCTCGCGGATATCAAGTTGGCGGATGAAATCCTCGTTGTGCAATGTAGCCCGCTGCACCATTGTCCCCGACAATTGCACGGGCTCAAGATTTGCCACTGGAGTCACAACGCCTGTGCGACCTACTTGATAGGTGATGGCGTTGAGGCGAGTGAGTTGCTTCTCCGCTGGGAACTTATATGCTATTGCCCATCGTGGCGATTTGGCGGTGTAACCCAATTCTTCTTGCTGCGCTATATTGTTCACTTTCAGTACAATACCGTCAGTGGCTACGGGCAAATTCTTGCGTTCTATATCCCAATATGCAATATACTCCATCACATCTTCCAGTCCATGGCACACTTTCACCGAATCGCTAATCGGGAATCCCCATTGCTTGGCTACTTGCAGGCGCTCATAATGTGTGTCCGCAGGCAGATTATCGCCCAACATATAATAGAGATAGCAGTCTAATCCGCGCTTTGCTACTTCGTTGGCGTCTTGCAGCTTCAGTGTACCAGATGCTGCATTGCGTGGGTTGGCAAATAGTGGTTCTTCTTGCGATTCGCGCTCTTTGTTCAGTCGCTCAAACGCCGCCCAAGGGAGGAGTATCTCGCCACGTAACTCAACAAATCCGATATCCGATACCCGATATCCGATATCCGACAAACGTTGTGGGATAGAGGCAATGGTGCGTATGTTGTCAATCACATTATCGCCTTTTACGCCGTCGCCACGGGTGAGTGCTTTGGTCAGCACGCCATTCTCATACCAAAGCGAGATGCTTAATCCATCGTATTTCAGTTCGCACACAATCTCCACATCTGTTGGTAATTTGCCAATCCAATCGGCTATCTCTTCACGCGAATAACTATTGCTCAGCGACAGCATAGGATACTTATGCGCCACCTGCTCGAAACCTTTGCCCTTGCCTTTCTCAGTGCCTTTAACCTTTAACATTTCTCCTTTCGTCTCTATCAGGTCGGAGCCGACATGCTGCGTTGGCGAGTTAGGGTCGTACATATCGGGGTGGGCTTGCTCTAGTTGCTCAAGGCGCTTGAGTTTCTGGTCGAACTCATAATCCGATAGGGTAGGGGCATTTTCTACATAATATTTGTAGTTAGCCTCTTGCAACTCTTTGCGCAGTGCTAAGAGCTCCTCGCGTTCTGTGTTGTTTATTTGTGAAAATAAATCCATATCGCTTTAACCTGCAAGTCCTAATGTACAATAATCTTAGTTTTCAGACATTTGTCTTGAGCGTAAATGTTTATGATATATATTCCCTTCCTTAACTTGAGTATGGGTTCTTCGCTTGTGTATATGTTGATAGGTTCGTGGGTGATCTTTTGGCCATCCATTTGATAAAGCATGTATGCGCCTCCTTGTGCATTGCGTATATATGGAATGTCTGTTGAATAATACACTTGTACATCTTCTATCACTTCTTCTGGCGTATAGATGAGTGTGCTGTCTAAATTTAGTCCGACAATGATAGGGTCGTGATCGCTACAGCGAAACATAGTCAGATCGTTAGATTTGTCGTAGGTGTATTGGTCGCTTTCGTCCGAGTTGATGTGATAAGCCACCATGCCCGTTATCTGTGGGTAGAGTGTTTGATTCGATAACGCATGATCCAGGTATCCTGCTTGTCCGCGATAGACATACGAGTAACTGCTATCAGCATGGAAAGCACGGTGCAAATCAATCATGCCGCCTTTTTTGAGTTCGGTGATAGGATCTTCCATGGCATAGGCATTCAAGTCACCCATGATGAGAATATCGTTGTCGCCAAAGTATGCACGATCTTTTTCGTAATAGGATAAGACGGATTTGGCCTCTTTTACTCGATCGCCATTGTATGTGCCTTGTCCGTCGTCTTTATCAGCATTATCTCCTGTTCCTTTGCCGCTTTTGGCTTTGAAGTGGTTGATAGATAGGAGAAATTTTTCACCCGTTCTTTTTTCTATGAATGCTTGCGTTTTTTTACGGTTGTTTACTCCCTCGTTGTTGCTGCGTAAACTACCATATGGGGAAACAACATCGCTACAATATACGTACCCTGCTTTGGTGTACGAACTACTTGCTGAACCGCCATCGTTAATGTATTTGAAGTTGCGTCCTGTGTTTCGCGTGAGGTCTGATGCTAATTCAGCGAGTGCACTTTGCCCCTGTTCAATCTCTACAAAACCATAGATGTCCGCATTAATTGTAGCTAATGCTTTGCTCACTTTGGCACGTTGCTTTTGATGTTCGGAATAGTTATCAGGACCATAACCTGTACCGAGATTCTCAACGAGATAGTACTCTAAATTCATGCAGCATACAATAATAGAAGCTTCGCCACGCATATTCACGATATCTTCATCGTATCCTTTTTCCATGTCAGATCGTGTGTTGCCCGACCATGTGCCTGATACATAACTCACGTTATTTCTACTATTCACCTTTACTGTTAAGTTTAGTATCCGTTCGCCCAAACGGTGATATCCGCTTACGCCATTGAGCGTGATATTACCATAACGATTAGCTGTCAGTATACTATTGTATGCATCGCTCAATGGATATGCTTGGTTCGTAGGGGAAAATATACGGCGAGGCGATATGGTGAGCGAATTGTAGTTGTTGGTTACATACATAGGTGTGGAAAAACGTATGGTCTGACCCACATAAGGCTCTAGTTCGGTATATTTCCAATTGTCAATATCTGTGATTGTAACAGTAGTTTGCGCCATTGTGGTACAAACTAGTCCAAAAACGAGTATGATAATTGAACTAATTCTTCTCATGTCGAATAGTGATATAATGTAAATGACCTGCAAAAGTACAAAAAAGATTTGATTTGTGCAAAAAATATAGTTTTTTTTTGTGTGTTTCGAAAAATTACATTATCTTTGCAGAGAAATTGCAATCATAAACCTTACAATATATATAATATGGAAAAACAAATATTTTGGAAGAATGTGCGTAAATACTTGACGAGCAAGTATGCAATAGCATTATATGTATTTTTGTTGATATTACTTTTTATGGGCGATAATAGTCTTGTGCACTATCTCAAGCGCGTCAAGAAGATTCGAGCAATTGAAGAACAACTGATTGTGACCAAAGAAAATACAAAAAAAGCCCAATCTGTTTTACAAACATTGGATAATGCAGATAGCCTTGAACGTTTTGCTCGTGAGCAATATCGTATGCATGCACCGAACGAGGATGTGTATATAGTGGAAGAATAATAACTACAGGTATGAAATGGAGTAATGTTTTGCTGATTGTAGGATTGCTAGTTCTACTTGCAGGTGCGGTGATGAGTGTGATGAAGATTCATCCGTACTCGGATTATGTGCTTATTTTGGGTGCTGTGTTGGTGTTTTTTCGTGGCGCTTTGCGCAGTCGTGAACGATAAGTTCGGAGATAACGAGAAGGAGTATATATGAAACCTATTACAATCAAGGATATTGCACATGAACTACACGTATCTGTTTCTACAGTCAGTCGTGCGTTGCAAAATCATCCAGATATTAGTAATCGCACGAAGTCGCTGGTAAAAGCGTGTGCGCAAAAGTTGAATTATCAACCCAACTTATTGGCGAGCAATCTGCGTACATGCCGCAACACTACGATAGGTGTGGTTATTCCCGAATTGAATCATCATTTCTTTTCGTCGGTGCTGAATGGTATAGAACAAGCAGCTAACGAAGCAGGATATCAAGTATTGATTTGTCAGACTAGCGAAAGGGTGAATAAGGAAGTGCAAGCTGTAAAAACATTGCTTACCAGTCGTGTTGCTGGTATTTTGGTTGGACTGAGCAAAGAAACGGTTGATTTGCAGCATATTAAAGAGATTATGGAGCGTGGCGTTCCTGTGGTTCTTTATGATCGTCCCTGTCCTTCTTTGCCATGTGATCAGGTGGTTTCTGATGACTATCAGGGTGCGTATGATGCCGTGGAGTACTTGATACAAACGGGGCGTAAGCGCATCATGTGCTTTGCTTCCTCCATGCAGTTGGAGATGTCGCGTCGTCGTTATCAAGGTTGGCGAGATGCTATGCAACACTATGGTATATCTATTAGCGATGATATGGTGGTGGAATGTGATACACGACTGCAGGCAATCAATGATACGCCTGGTATATTGCATTTGGATACACGACCAGATGCCGTGTTTTGTGTGAATGACGATGCTGCCGTCGGCGTGCTACAAGTGGCGCAAAGTTTAGGGGTGAAGGTTCCGCAAGAATTGGCTATATGTGGCTTTTCTGATGCGCCTATATCTCGTGTTACAATGCCAATGTTGACTACGGTTCAACAACATGGTGATGAGATTGGCAAACGCGCAACGGAGCGTCTGCTCAAAAGACTGGATGGAAATAAGTACATCCCACAAACAGAGATGATCTTGGCAGAATTATTGGTGCGAGAAACAACATAGTAATGGGTAGATACGATGCTTGATAAACTGGTAAAGGAACATATTATCTTAGGTGTGGATCCTGGCACACTTTTTATGGGATACGCCCTGATTCAGACGGTCGGAAGCAAGGTTGATATCCTTGATTTCGGAGTCTTTGATGTGCATAAACTGGAGGATCAGTATGCTCGCTTGCAGAAGGAGTTTTTCTTCTTGCAAGAGCTCATTGATAAGTATCATCCTACCGTTTTGGCTATTGAGTCGCAGTTCGTGGATAAGAACCCCCAAACGATGATCAAGATTGTCCACGCGCAGGGGGTGGCTATCGCTGCAGCACTGTCTAAGGATGTACCCGTGGTGGAGTACTCCCCTATGAAAGTCAAGATGGCCATCACGGGCAATGGACACTCCGATAAGCACCAAGTGGCCGCTATGTTGCAACGCTTCTTGCATATACCCGATGAGCAGATGCCCCGCAAACTTGATGCTACTGATGCATTGGGTATCGCCTATTGCCACTACTTGCAACTGGGTTTGCCTATGCGAGAAAAAGGAGCAAAAAACTGGACTACTTTCGCTAAGCAAAAGGGATTGGTTGATAAAGGATTAACTGGACCGAATGCACGACTAATGGCAGCTATCCAACAAGGTAAGAAAAAGAAATAAACACATTTTTTTCTGCTTTTTTCTTGCACATGTGCAAAAAATGTAGTACCTTTGCACCCGACTTCGAAACTGGCACTTCGGAGTACATGAAACTTTGAAACATTGAACTTTTTTTAACAATAAATTTTTTACTATTATGGCTTACGTAATTTCTGAAGCTTGTATCGCTTGTGGTACATGTATTGATGAGTGCCCAATGGGCGCTATTTCTGAGGGTGACATTTACACTATTGACGCTGACTTGTGTACAGAGTGCGGCACTTGTGCAGATGTGTGCCCAAGTGAAGCAATCTCTCAAGGATAATTAGCAGATTAGCTTCTATAGAAGTCCTCAAGGTCACCTTGAGGACTTTTTTTGTTAAAAATGCTATGTAGATATTGCAAAATTCAAAAAAAAGTAGTACCTTTGCAGCGCGAAAGAATCGCTTGGTGTTTTAGTCAAAAACAAAAAGGATATGTTAGAGGCATTTTATAAGACTCATGATTATCTCGTGGAGCACGTACAGGTGCCAGCGAGACGTGTGCTCATGGATGAAATCAACTGGAATGATCGGTTGATAGCTATCAAGGGTGGGCGTGGAGTTGGTAAGACAGACTTTTTGCTGAATTATGCTAAGGAAATGCGTGTCAAGCATCCTGAAGCAGCTAGACGTATGCTCTATGTGAATTTCAACGATTTTTACTTTACAGAACATTCGTTGGTGGATTTCGCAGGCGAGTTTGTAGCATCTGGAGGCGATACGTTGCTTATTGATCAGGCATTGAAGTACCCTAATTGGTCACGCGAATTGAGTCTGTGCTACTATCGATATCCTAATTTGCGTATTATTTTTATCGCTTCTTCGGTTATGCGACTGGTGGAAGATAATAAGGATATAGGTCATATTGTGCATCCATATAATTTGCGCGGATTTAGTTTTCGTGAATACCTCAATATCACTTTAGGCATCAAACTGCCAGTATTTTCATTAGAGGAGATACTGAGTAATCATGTGGATATAGCACGTCGCATATGTCAAATGATTAGTCCATTGCAGTATTTTAATGACTATCTTCATCATGGCTACTATCCGCTCTTTTTGGAGCCACACGACTTCTCGGAATCGTTGCTGAAAATGATGAACATGATCCTTGAGGTGGATGTACTGTTGGTGAAGCAGATTGAGGTTAGCTCGTTACCTAAGCTACGCAAGTTGCTCCATCTTATGCTGCAGCAGACCCCTTGCTCACTCAATGTCAGTAGTTTGGCAGACGCTATCGACTGTTCACGTTCTACCACAATGAACTATATCAAATACCTCAAGGATGCGCGCCTGCTGAATATGCTCTATCCAGATGGCAAGCAGTTCCCACTCAAGCCGACAAAGGTATATATGCAAAACTCTAACTTGTGCTACGCCACCTGCACACGCGAACCCAACAAGCAGGCTATCGCCGAGACGTTCTTCTACGCTACTCTGCATGGCAACCACAAGATTAACGCCACCGACCGTAGTGCTATGTTCATCATCGATGGCAAGTACTATATGGACGCCTTAGCGACTACACCAAGCAAGACAGGCATCCGTTACTGTGCCATCGCCGACCTTGAAGTAGGACAACACAAGAACATTCCGCTTTGGCTCTTCGGCTTTCTGTACTAATGCCTTTGGCATAGTATTTGCCTGCTAGTTCTACTAGCCTCACTAGTTCAACTAGTTCTGCTATCCGTCCGACCCCAAAAAGAAACTACTAAAACTAACAATAAAACTTTTACAAAAATGGCAAAAGAAAAAAAGTATTTAACCCTTGATGGTAACGCTGCTGCGGCGCATATCGCGTATATGTTCACCGAGGTAGCTGCCATCTATCCTATCACCCCATCTTCTCCTATGGCGGAGAACGTGGACGAATGGGCTGCAGCAGGTCGCAAGAACCTCTTCGGCGAGACAGTGTTGGTACAAGAGATGCAATCTGAGGCAGGTGCTGCTGGTGCTGTGCACGGCGCACTCAACGCAGGTGCCCTCACCACTACCTTCACCGCTAGCCAAGGTCTGCTCCTGATGATCCCTAACATGTACAAGATCGCAGGTGAGTTGATCCCTTCTGTATTCCACGTTTCTGCTCGTACATTGGCTTCACATGCGCTTTGTATCTTCGGCGACCACCAAGACGTGATGTCTTGCCGTCAAACGGGCTTTGCTATGCTCGCTGAGGGTAGCGTACAAGAGGTGATGGACCTCGCTGGTGTAGCTCACCTTGCTACCATCAAGAGCCGCGTTCCATTCCTCAACTTCTTCGACGGTTTCCGTACCTCTCACGAGTATCAAAAAGTAGAGGTAGTAGATATGGAAGACTTGCGTCCTCTCGTTGATATGAAGGCGCTCCAAGAGTTCCGCGATCGCGCACTCTCTCCTATGCGTCCTGTCATGCGTGGTATGGCTGAGAACCCAGACGTGTTCTTCGCTCATCGCGAGAGCTGCAACCCATACTACAATGAGGTAGCTGACATCGTGAGCGACTATATGGACGAGATCTCTAAGATCACCGGCCGTACCTATCGCCCATTCACCTACTATGGTGCTCCTGATGCGGAGAACATCATCATCTGTATGGGTTCTGCTTGCGAGGCAATCAAGGAGGTGATCGACTTCGAGGCAGAGAAGGGCAACAAGCTCGGTATGATCAATGTTCACCTCTACCGTCCATTCTCACTCAAGTACCTCAAGGAGGCGCTCCCTGCTTCTGTGAAGCGTATCTGCGTGCTCGACCGCACCAAAGAACCAGGTGCTAATGGCGAACCATTGTACCTCGACGTAAAAGACGCACTCCAAGAGCTCGGTCTTGGCGATATCCTCGTAGTAGGTGGCCGCTATGGTCTCGGTTCTAACGATACCACTCCAGCGCAAATCCTCGCTGTATACGAGAACCTCGCT
>JAFNUD010000107.1 GCA_017384225.1 Paludibacteraceae bacterium | reverse complement strand
TGTCAACACCACAACAGACACACCTTTTAGCTGCAGACATTCACTCTCAGAACATAGCCAGTTGACCTTTTTGAAACTGAATGACGGGCTGGATATAACCACACTTCCTGCAGCAGAAATTACATCCTTTTCAAATATATCAAAGTAGCTTTGACTATCGAATATAGAATTAGTAATCTCCTGTTTATCAATTATTTCAGAGCAAACCTCATATCCAATCTTTTTATATGCTCTCAAACGCTTATAGTACATCCTCTTAAGGGCCGGAACATGCTGATCTATATAGTCAAAGATGATGGCATCCTTCTTTCCTTCATAATCACGATTCAGACGACCGGCATGCTGCTCGACATTACCTTCTAATGAAATAGGCATTGCAAGAAGCATCGTATCAAGACGCGGGTAGTTGAATCCCTCGCCCACATACTGACCAATGGCAACAAGGATAATGCTTTCATCAGCTCTGACAGCAGCCATCTGCTCTCGTATAGCGGAACGTTCTTTCAGACTCTTACCTCCCTGTAGCAAGAACACATGGTCGGCAGATCCCTGGAGCATATCATACAGTTTCTGTGCATGCTCCTTGTATTTTGTCATAATAACAGGAGTTCGTCCGCGCTTAACACAGTCTATTGTGTCAGATACGACCTGCATATTACGCAGCTCACTCTGCATGATAAGACGGTAATAGTCAGACGGATTCTTTCCCTCCGAAGGGTTCAAATCTACCAGTTTGGTAAAACGAGGGTAGACATAGTGACCTATCCCTTGCTTCTGAGCCCTTTCCTTGGCAGTATACCTGTGCCGGATAGGCCCCAACTGCATAAGCATCTTCTTGTCCTGCCTGTCACCACGCTGTATTGTTGCAGACATACCATAGACAGATCTTGCTGTAACCGCTCTCAGCACGTTTTCATGGGTCACAGCTGCCGAATGATGACACTCATCAACTATTACCATTCCATAGTTGCGTACCAATTCGTTTATATTGTCTTCCCTTCCAAGAGAAGTAATCATCGCAATGTCTACTATTCCCGTGGTATTATCCTTTTGTGATGAGAATGTTCCAATCAATGAACTTCGCTTCTTGATGCGCCCCTTCGGAGTCGTGTATGTTGGTAGTTCCTCGTTTATTGTCAAGAATGCGTTAAGGTCCTTGATCCAGTTGTTCATAATCTCAACGTTATGAACCAAGACCAAGGCATTGACTTTCTTTTGGGCAATCATGTACGCGCCCAAGACTGTTTTACCAAATGCTGTAGCAGCTGCCAGAACTCCTATGTCATCTGACAACATCTTCGCTGCAGCAATCTGCTGTTCGGGATAAAGTTCACCATTAAAGCGAACATCAATTTTACGTCCATGCTGTCGTTTATCAACAACTTCATACCGTACTCCGCCGCTTGACAGTTGAGATATCAATTCATCATAGCAACCGCGTGGAATAATGATATAATCACCTTCATCATAGCCGTTATATACGATTCGCGGAGTATCTTTGGTAGAAAAACCGAGTTTGAGAGTCTGAAAGAATTGCGGATTGGAATAGGCTGCGATTCTTCTGATTGCATTCTGCAGACGGTCTTTAAGACCCGTCTTATTGACATAGATACCATCAGAAAGATATATCTTCACAACGTCATCAGCATCCTCAGCATGAAAATTTCTTCTAGAAGCAGGACTCTGCCCAAATAGAAGAGGAGCCTGCCCAGTTGATTCTTCCTCAATATCATTCTGGAATATGCTCATCGTGTCATCGTCAGGACACCATAATTTTATGAGTTCGTCAATCTCCTTCTCGCCCAACTTTCTTGTCTCACGTAAACGCTTCCACTGGTCCTTATATGTCATCCAGGATTCATCAACAAAAGCACTATTCCCGTTCTGCAGCGCACGCCCTTGGAGAGGCAGCGCGATGAGATTACCTAACTTACCTTCAGGAAGAGAATCCTGCATAGGCATCATCCTGTCATAATATGTGAAGGTTTTCAGACTTACGGACTCCGCACCTTTCCTCAGCAAAGCCTCGCCGAATTTGCGTGCCTTTGATGCCTGAATAGGATCGCTAAAGAATATCCATACGTGTGCTCCTCGCCCTGAACGAGATCTCTCAACAAGAGCATCAACGCCTAATACTATACACATCTGCCTCAGAGCATTTACTTCTTGTTGCCAACCCTTTGACGGCTCTGCACTCTCGTCGTGATTATCGAAATCAAAGACCAAAAACCAGCATGTACCATCAGGATACAATGGATAAAGGCCCACAACATCAGTAAAATCCTCCTTGAGACCTTGCAAGTGTTGCAGAATAACCCTGCCTTTGAGTTCTTTATAATCTTTTGAAGGACAATCTTGGCATTTGGTCTTAGCTCCTTCCCTTTTTGGGCAGATATCGTACCTCCAAAAGTTGTTGCACTGTGTATAATAACCCTTCTTCGATGAGCGCAGGGCATACACATCATGACGTCCCTTAAAATATGAGTATAACAGGTTAGCATGCTCCGGACCCAGTTCCGGAAAGATAATATCTCCGACATCCGACTGCAAGGCTCTGAGATGAGCCTCATAATCATAACTTATCCCATTATCATCCAACAGTTTCTTGAGATATTGGATTTCAGCCTCAAGGTAGGAGATATATTTATCCGTCTGGTTCATAGGCATTTTACCACAAATCTTAGATAGGTAGCACTGTTTTTTCTTCGGTTAAGGCAATTAACAAGGTTGTACCAAAGTTCATGATTTTTCGCAACTTTGGTACAACCTTATCATTCCATATTTTCAGTAAACAAATGATCCAGAGTGAGAACCTTTTGGAAATCATCAGCATGAGCACCCTCTCTTAATCCGTATGTTGTTATCAAGACGGTCTGCACAGATTTCTTTGTTTTTGTTTCTGATACAAAATCATCTATTTTATTAATAAGATTTCTACTATCATCTATATCTTGCTTATAATCAGAGCGCGAATACTTCATCTCACAGACATTGATAATACCATCAGCTCGCTCAATCACCATATCAATCTGAGCACCAACTTCTGATTCTTTACTTCTCCACGAATAATACTTTGTCAACATCGAATCCAGCCTGAGAGACTGGATAATCTGCCAAATATGACACATACAAACACGCTCAAATGCAAGTCCATACCACGTATTCTGAACCGGAGTGTTTATCGTATGCCTCCAATATGCCCTATCTGTTATTTCATTCTTACAGAAAGTCAAATAGAATAATGTATAGAAGTCCACGAGACGATAGATTCCTGAATTCTCCTTGCCGCCATTACTATGATGAGAAATGAAGTCACATAAAACCAAATCCTCAAGTCGCTCTGATATCATCCTTCCAGAAGTCAACTTCAACTTTGTCAGTATATCCTTACGGGTCATTCCCTTTCTGCTAGTAGCAAGCACGTTGATAATCTCAAGATACTGTTCTGGATCTTTATACAATGACTTATACAACCTGCGATATTCTTTTTTCAATTCTGCATCTTGTGAGAAGAATAGAGCATCTATATTCTCTGCTGGGCTCTTACTAAAATCAACTAAAGAAAAATAATATGGAATACCACCTAACGCCATATACATCTGAAGAATCGACAGTCTATCCCATTTTCCCTTCCTAGCCTTTACATATTGCTCTGTCTGATATAGATCAAATGGGCGAAGATGCATCTCGTGAGTAACCCTATTATGCAGTCCGCCTTTGGAATCTATTACATTACGAATCATCCAAGCTGTCGCTGACCCACATATAATCAAGAATATATTGTCATACCACGACGCCATCCTATTCCAAAAATCTCCGAAATCCTTTACAAATCCTGAATAGTCCGTATCAAAGCATGGAAGTTCATCAATGAATACCACACACCTCTTCTTTCTTTTCTTTTTCTCCAATATAGCACCCAGAGCATTCAATGCTTCTTTCCAATTTTTAGGCTTCTCACCAGAGTATCCATACTTGATTAAAGCATCATAAAAAGCATCCTCTTGATCCGCTTTGGTTCCGTCTAGCACACCAGTAACATAGAAGTCAAACTTATCTTTAAAGTAATACCTTACCAACGACGTCTTTCCGACTCGACGTCGTCCATACAAAGCGACAAACTCGCTCTTGCCACTTTTATTATACTTATCCAACAATCCAAGTTCAGACTCTCTTCCAATAATCTTATCCATAGTATTCAGCATTTTTGCAAATATAACAAAATCAACAAAATGTTGTACCAAAGTTTGCAAATTTTAGCAACTTTGGTACAACATTTTAACTCATTTTTCCACCCAATAAATTATTTATCAAACAATTACATTCACATCGCGCACTCAAAATCTACTCCAACAGCGAGACAGTCTTACGGTTTGTATCCTCGTCAATCTTGCGGTAGCGGTTGAAGGCCTTGCTACCTTCTTTGTGACC
Organism: Paludibacteraceae bacterium; assembly: GCA_017384225.1. Taxonomy (GTDB): domain Bacteria; phylum Bacteroidota; class Bacteroidia; order Bacteroidales; family Paludibacteraceae; genus Colicola. Next base: position 288 of record JAFNUD010000107.1, on the reverse strand, counting down.
GGTGAGTGGACAGATCAGGTTAGGGTCTTGAACCTTATCGTATATATTTCCAGAAAAGGCCCTTCTCGCAGAGTGAGATGACAGGATATCAGAAATCACGCAATGCTCTGGTTCTCCGGTCGTAGGGTTTAACCTAGTGACAACTCGATTGATGCCTGCATGCTTAAGGATCTTCTTGATGGCAATATTATACTTCTGCTGAGAAATCAGCGGCAGGATTGCATCTCCTGGCAAGTCCTTATACTTGTCAAGAATCTCTTTTGTCGCTGTCAGCAAAGGCACACGCAC
>JAFNUD010000106.1 GCA_017384225.1 Paludibacteraceae bacterium | reverse complement strand
TTGCTCGATATCGTGGCTCAGGACTTGGCTTTGAAGGAAGAAGCTGAAAACATCGAAATGGTAGATATGTTCCTTTATATGCTTCGTGACTTCTATCGTTTGCTCCGCAATTTTATCACATTCAATGATTTCTATAAGAAGGACAAGGATATTAGCGCTATATTCCAAAGCGGTACATTAATTATCGACCAACGTGCATGCCGTTTCTGTATGAAGGTAGAAAACATGGGTGCTCACAATGCGACAGCAGCTACCAGCGGTATGTATTTGGTATATTGTGATTGTACAACTAAGACTAGCCCGGCCAAGTTGCAGATTGTTGCAGCTGTAACTGTAGGCGAAGTAGGCAATTTGATTGTAGGCAAGAACGCTGTGTACTATGACAATGCCGGTGTGGAATGGGATGCTGTGATTACTAAGGTTGTGGATAACCCTATCAGCGTGATGCAGGCGTTCTGGAATCCGTATCGCAGAATGGCAACAGCGGTAGAAAACTTGATCAATAAGAGTGCAGCCGAAAAGGATGCCAAGATGATGGCAAATGCCACTGCTAAGATTAATGCGGCTCCTACATCACTTCCTGCAGCTCCAGCCGAAGGGGCAGATCCTGCAGTTAAACCAGCCGCTACTCCTCCGTTTGATATCGCCAAGTTTGCTGGTATCTTTGCTGCTATTGGTATGGCAGTTGGCATGATTGGTTCTGCTTTGGCAGCTTTGGCTAAGGAATTGTTTGCTTTGACATGGTGGCAGTTGTTGCTCACGTTTGCGGCTATCTTGTTGATTATTTCAGGTCCGTCGATGGTGATGGCATGGATGAAGCTTCGTCGTCGTAACATTGCTCCGCTCTTGAATGCCAACGGTTGGGCAGTGAATGCGGCTGCTAAGATAAGCATTCCGTTCGGCAATACATTAACTGATGTAGCTAAGTTCCCGAAAATGAAATTGAAAGATCCGTATGCAAAGGCTGGTATGCCGGTTTGGGCAAAGGTATTGATTACCTTGTGTATCTTGGCTGGTGCTGCTGCCGCTGCTTGGTATTTCGGATTGATTACTATCTAAAATAAATAACCTCCCCAAATGGGGAGGTTAATTTTTTATACCGCTACCTTTCCTGCAATGTGCGGATGTGGATTATAATCCACCAATTCAAAGTCTTCGTATTTGAAATCGAAGATATTCTTTACATCTGGATTAATCTTCATCTTTGGCAATGGACGAGGCTCACGAGTGAGCTGCAAATCCACTTGCTCCAAATGATTCACATACAAGTGAGTGTCTCCGAGGGTATGGATGAATTCACCTGGCTTCAATCCGGTAACTTGTGCTACCATGAGCAGAAGAAGCGCATACGAGGCTATGTTGAACGGTACTCCCAAGAAGGTGTCGGCACTGCGTTGGTACATTTGCAGGCTCAACTTTCCGTCGGCTACATAGAATTGGAAGAACATGTGGCATGGAGGCAGGTTCATATTGTCTATGTCTGCTACGTTCCATGCGTTCACAATGATACGGCGAGAGTTCGGGTTGTTCTTGATCTGGTCAATAGCCTCGCTGATCTGGTCGATGTGACCACCTTTGTAGTCTGGCCAAGAACGCCATTGATAACCATAGACATGACCTAAATCGCCGTTTTCATCGGCCCATTCGTTCCAAATACGTACACCGTTTTCTTGCAGATAC
>JAFNUD010000105.1 GCA_017384225.1 Paludibacteraceae bacterium | reverse complement strand
GGAATTTCTACGCAAAGTTACTGCGACAGTTCGAATGCCAAGTACCGCTTTGCTAATAGGCGTGGGATTTAACAACAACCTTCCACAAATCACAGATTTGGGTATTCCATTAAATCCTAGGCCATTTACTTGTCTTATCTACCTTGTTCGCTGTTCTGAACGCTTGAAATTCTCAACCCGAACATGAAGCCAAAAGGTTTCAAAATAAGGGAAAAGAAAAAATTAAAGTTTAAGCGATATGAAAGGAACAGAACACTTCAAGAAGACAATTAAGGCGTACTTGGACAACAGAGCCAGTACAGACTCTTTATTTGCGGTATCTTATGCAAAGGAGAACAAGAACCTCGATGACTGCATCACATTCATTCTGAACCAAGTCAAAGCAAGTGGCTGTTGTGGTATGACTGACGATGAAGTCTACTCTCTCGCAACGCACTACTATGATGAGGATAACATCGATGTTGGCTCTCCGATAAGTTGTGGTGTAGTTGTAAACCACCAGATAGAACTTACTGCTGAAGAAAAGGAGCAGGCACGACAGGAGGCTATCAAAGCATATCAAGCAGAACAGATGCGTATAATGCAGAACCGTAACAATAAGCCAAAGGTTACAAAACCACAGCCCAGTACTCCACAACCATCTTTATTTGATTTCTGATTATGAGACCCAAGACACGTTTCCAATATGAGGTTGTAGCAGCTAACGAAAAGTTGCTACAACTCACCGAAGCACCAATAGAATGGGCTTATCAAAAGACTATAAATCATTATGCTTATAGAACAGCAAGTGGTAAAACGACTTGTATGGATTGTGGTCATCAATGGAGTACTGAACAACATAGCAAATATGCTCGTTGCCCGAAATGTAATGCATATCTGAAAATCAAGGATACAAGGCTACGCACAATGACTGATAAAAGTTATTTCTCAATCGTATCTACTCAAGACGGATTGCAATTACAACGTATCTTTTTGATGGAGGTAAAGACTGTTAAAGGTTCTCCTGCTCAAAAGAGTGTTATGGAGATTGCCCGATACTGGACAAATGAGCAAGGGAAAACTGCTGTGACTGCCTTGAAACGGACTATGGGTTTTTACAGAGACACTTTTGTTCGTGACGGCAATTTGGAACTTCGATACGATAATGAAGTGTATGCTTACTTATCTGACTCTTATGTATATCCACACTATGAGGTATTGCCAATACTTAAGAGAAACGGCTTGCGAGGTTCAATAGCGGATATGCCGTTTCAAGCTCTTATTCAAGGACTATTGAAAGACAGTAGGATAGAAACCTTGTTGAAGACTGGTCGGAAACGTGAATTGTCATATTTCCTCAATCATCAGAGAGAATTGGATGCTTGTTGGGCATCACTCAGAATTGTGCTTAGACATAATTACAAAATCGCTGATGTGTCTTTGTGGGTTGACTATATCAGACTACTGGACAAATGTGGTAAAGACTTGAATAATGCCTTTTACGTTTGCCCTACAGATTTGAGGTCTTCACACGACAGATTTTTGAAGATGGCTGAACGCATCCGAGAGCGTGAAGAAAAGGAGCGACAGCGACAGATAGCCATTCAGAATGAGGCTCGCTTCAAGGAACTCAAGGAGAAGTTCTTTGGGTTGTCATTCACAGACGGAACCATTATCGTGTCGGTATTGGAAAGTATTCAGGAATACTACAACGAGGGCAAAACGATGCATCATTGTGTAGGTCAGAGTGAATATTTCCTGAAGCCACACTCATTGGTCTTCTCTGCAAGAATTGATGGTCAACGAATAGAAACTGTTGAATTGAGCCTTAAGACTTTCCAAGTCATTCAATCAAGAGGTTTATGCAACAAGAATACGAAACATCACCAGCATATCATAAACTTAGTTCATAAGAATGTGCCACTGGTTCAGCAACGTATGCTTGCGTAAGGTATTAACTGCTCTCCAATAGGAGGGTAGTTAGTGCCTGGTTCCCTTTTATAAATGCTACATATCTATCTCTATTATAGTTAGTATGCTCCTCCCTTTTATAAGAACATCATCATTTATGCTTGCGAACCGAAATACGGTTTTTCGGATAGCAAAGGTAGGTCATTGAGCATTATGTACGGCTCAAGCATGTTTATGAAGAAATCTTCCTCTCAAGGAGAGCGTATTTCATCATAAAAGCCTACAGAAAGCTCTTCAAATGACCTCTATCAGCATCCGTAAATCCCGATTCCGCTTCGATTGGAAGCAATAAAATAAGGGGAAAGAAAAAACTTAATATTCAAGCGTATGACGACAAGAGATTTTGTATTTCAAGGTGAGGTGTTTACCTGTAGGATTGTTAAGGACAATGAAGGTTACGACCTTATCATTGGTGGGCTGAAGTTTTTGGATGCTCTTCAACCGCAAGCCATGGATGACCCAATGGAGGGTTTCGTAAGCAAGAAAGCCCAAGAAATCTATGATGAGATTTTCTTTTTCATAGACGAGCAGACACTGGCTTTACCAGATGAGCAGCTGATAGAGGCACTT
>JAFNUD010000041.1 GCA_017384225.1 Paludibacteraceae bacterium | reverse complement strand
ATGTGTGATTTTTGATATTTTTCGGTGCAAAATGAGCCGATAATTCAAATGTTTTTTGTAATTTTGCACCGATTTTATAATTATGACTATGGAGACAGCTCGTGAAATACTGCAATTTTTGCACTATAAGTACGAGAATATAAAGATTTATTAAATATAACTACATGATTTATTAAACTTAATTGTATGAAGAAACAATTCATTCTATTTAGTGTATTGGTCTGTAACGCAATATCGTTGTTCGCCTCAAATAACACGGCAGACACATTTGATTGGCGTGGCGCTTCGGTGTATTTTGTCATTACTGATCGGTTTTGCAATGGAGATACCACCAATGATATCAACTATGGGCGCATCGTTGATTATGGTACTGAACAATTGAATGCTGCCACCTTTCATGGCGGAGATTTCAAAGGTTTGTTGCAAAAAGCCAAAGAGGGGTACTTCACCGATTTAGGAGTGGATGTTGTATGGATGACTGATGTCTATGAACAAATCCATGGTTGGATGTCAGGCAGTGGCTCAATCAACGATTTTCCGCACTATGGCTATCATGGTTATTATCCACTGGATTACACCCAAATAGATAAGAACTATGGAACAGTAGAGGAGTTTCGTGCATTGGTAGATACACTGCATGCACAAGGAATACGCGTGATGCTTGGAGCTAACTTGAATAATCCAGGTTATCCGACTCTATTAGATGCCATACAGTATGATTTTGCAGAAGTGGGATTGACCCCGCAACAAGCAGCAGAACACATACGTGAGTGGAGTTTTGATGATTTCTTTGCGCAGCGATTGACATGGTCTGGTTGGTATGACCGTCCATGGATTCGTATGCCAGATGAGCATTGGGACGAGAATAATCCGTTAGAGGCAACGGTGTTTGGTATGCCTGACTTCAAAGAGGAAAGTACGGAGATGGTTCGTATCCCTGCGTTTCTCAAACGTAAATGGAAAGCAGAGGGCAAAGCGAATGATGCGTGGGTGAATCCTTCTGCACGAGTGCTACGCAAAGACCGAAAAGCCACTGTACAAAAATATTTAGTAGATTGGATTGCCTCGTGGGTTCGCGAATTTGGTATTGATGGTTTCCGTTGTGATATTGTTGAGAATGTTCATATAGATAGTTGGAAAGCTCTGCATATCGCCTGCAACGAGGCATTGCGAGAGTGGCGTTTGGCTCATCCCAAAGATGCCGCAGCCCAATGGACAGAGGATTTTTATATGACGGGCGACTTCGATTGCGCATCAATAGATTATAAACCCGAATATGCAAGTGCGGGATTTGGTAGTATGGTCAATTTCTATTTCCCTAAACACGGCGATCTGGATGGGATAGTATATACTTGGCAAGCGTATGCCGATAGCCTGAATATGTACACGAATTGGCACCCATTTAGCTATCTCAACAACTCGTATCATCGCGATGCAGACATGTCTAATATGATTGATTGCGCTACCACGCTATTGTTGGCTCCAGGTGCCGTGCAAGTGTTTTATGGAGATGAGACTGGTAGAAAATTGAGTGATGCGCGCTTCAATGTAGATAGTGATCAAGCCTTTCGTTCAGATATGGATTGGAGCGATATTAATGAAAATCAGTTGCAACATTTTCAGCGTTTAGGGCAGATACGCAAAACCTATCCCGTGATTGGCACAGGCAAGCAACATACGATAGATGTGCATACTTGTGCACGATACAACGATAATGATACAGTGGTTATTCGTGTACTACCGATAGCAGGACAAGCGATTTGCCTTGACAACACTTTTGCGGAAGGCGCAGAGGTCGTAGAACTCTACACTGGACAAAAGACGAAGGTGCACAATGGCAAAGTTTTTTTTCCTTATTTTGCAAACAATATTGCGATTATCAAATTAGTTTGCTCAAGACTTTAGCGAGAGTCCCACAAGTTCCCCGCAAATTTCGGGACCTGAAGGAGTGCGACGGAACGCACTCCGAGCAATGTACTTGATGAATTCCACAGTAAAAGTTCCCTGCACGTTTCGGGACCACCATAGGAGATCTCTAGGACTTCGGTGGGCTTTCTGTGGGTCTTCTTTTGCATAACGTTCTAGCGAACGCAAGATCCTAAATTATTGGACTAAGCGCACGGATACTCCGCCGCATTTACGGTCTTGATAGATATAAACTCCAATAGAATCAAGGCAGAGGTTCCACGCATTGTCTGAATCGTAAGGAGTGGATGACCAGTAGTAACCATTTATACCGATATTGCTTACTATATGGCTTATTTCTATGCCGCAACCACGGTAGCCTGCTGCTGGTAATATCATACTATTACCATTAGGACCAACAACCTGATAACTACCATCATCTATCCATTTCCACTCACAGAATTTTTCCAATTCAACGAAATGATGTTTCTCTGGTAATTGATTACCAAATGTAGTTATTGCTTCTTCATAAGTATAAAATTTTGCTTCATTGTGTAGTTTCCACAAAGTACCACTTGGCAATCCCAAATCCACATAGCCAACTGGGACAGTAGCGCGCTGCGCTATCGCTGATATTGCCCAAAAGCAAATCATGCATAAAGATAATACCTGTTTCATTATTATGGTGTTTTGCAATTTTTATAATACGCTCACAAAGGTAGTGAAAAAAATTGATATGCACAAAAGAAAAAACAAAATTCACCTAATTTTGTCAAATCCCTTTACACTCAATTGTAAAGTTTCTTTACATGGATATGAACATACTATAATCTGCACCATCGTCAAGAATACTATTTCCAGTCGTTTCTACTGCAACTACAGGCACTGTAAAATCGTTTCTTGTCTCACTTTGGTGATTGATAAACAAACCAATGAGTAACCCTATTGCGGCGGCAACGGGAGTGGTTATCCATCCCCAATACTGACTGCGAAGATGTGTTGGCGAATGCGTTATTTCTGGTGATGCTGCTACATGTAGTT
>JAFNUD010000011.1 GCA_017384225.1 Paludibacteraceae bacterium | reverse complement strand
TTATATCGGAGATAATACCACTCATCATATGTCAAGGTACGCCATGTATTTGGAGCATCATTACCTATCTTATTCGTACCCCAATCAATAAAGGAACCACTATAACCATTCTCCCAATCCGTAGAAGTACTTACACCAAAATTGGTAGCACTTGTACTCCAACCGAACAAATCCAACCAGCCATTATAGGTGCTAGATATATTTGCATTTGCGTCACCAATATAATCGGTTTGGTTTGCAGCAAACTGCCATACATTATTAGCAGGATGATACTGCAAGTTACCAGATGAGAAAGTGACTTGTTTGGTTGCACTAACAGAGAAGGTACCGATGCCACCAATCGGTGCATCATCATCACCAAAGGTTACACTATCAACCAGCGCAATTGGATAAGTGGTCTTTATACCGTCCATCCATACAAACATATTGGTCTGAGCCAATGCCATTGATACCATTGCGATGAGAAAGATCGCTAAAAATGTAAACTTTTTCATATTATTCTTGCCTTTCAACTTTAATCTATAAACTTTCAACTATTTTTTAATAAAGCGAACAACTTGCGTGCCTATTTGTAGAAGATAGGTACCGTCCGCCAAATGTGCAACATCTACCTGTGTGCCATTGGTTGTGCTGAGTAAATGACCCTGCAGGTCATATACACGCAATGTTTGGGCTTCAATGCCCTGAATCATCAATACATCTTGCGTGGGATTGGGATAAACAAGAATGGCATTGCTCTGTACGCTCTCCGTGTCCGTAGTTGGATTGGAAGCAACGAAAGTGATGTTCTTAATCTCTGCAAGTAATTCTGTTGCAAGTACAGCGCCAGACTTGTCAAACAATTGCAGCTTGCCTTCAATAAATGCCCATTTTCCAATAATAGCAACATCTTGCCACAAATCTGCCCCCGAACGATGTTCTATTACAAGGCTTACTGCCATCGTTTGCAAAGAACAAAGCAACGCACAAATGAGAATAAATGTATTCTTCATACTGGTTTGTTTTTGTGGGACATCGGCTCCAAACGACCCGTGAATATATAAAGAAAGCGTGGAACCTTACCATTGCTTATTCTCCATTCTGAGGTCTTGGAATACCCTATCAACAAGAACAAGCACATAACGCCCACGCCGAATATGAAATGCCACCAAACAGAGCAATCCCGAAGGATGCTCTGCGGCGGGATATACATATCCCAAAGGGCGTTTACTGCCTTCTTGTTTTGGGTTGATGAAAGTTTCCAAGTTTCAGAATGCCAAAACAAGCGCTAATAAACGCTTTTATAATATGTCTGCAAAGTCAATTGCTCAACTTTGCGCTGCAAAATTACAACAATTTTTTGAATTGTGCAAATGTTGGAGTGTGAAATGTAGTGTGTAAGGTGTAAAGGCAAAAATCCAGAAAGGATTTTGCCAGCCGCGTGGCGGGAGCATCAGAGTGGTAACCGAGTGGTATGCGAACAGATGAGTGAGCAAAAAATCACTTCTCTCGCTGTTCGAAACTCAAATATGGGCGAAGGCGTTGAATGTCTTGTTCTGTCAAGCAATCAAGCGTGCGCAGTTGGTCCAGATGCTTCAACTGAATCTTCCTTCGGCGCAACTCATAAATGGCTTTCGCCTGCTCAAATGACAAATAAGGGTGGCGTTGAAGTCGCTCTACATGCATACTATTCACCCGCAAAGGCACAATATGCACACTATCAAGAAAAAAGTGCGAGAGTAAAGAGTCTGTCGAAAGCGAATCTTTTAGTAGCGGTTGCAATGCTTTCACCTCGCGCAATTGCTCCACCGAAGCAAAACCACCTAACTGCTCGCGATAGCGAATAATCTGTTTGGCACGGTAACTGCCGATTCCCTTTATCATCTTCAATTCGGTAGTATCTGCTGTACGCAGATTAAGAATAGTATCGCGTTTGTGACTCACATAACGAGGAACGCTATCGGTTCTCCCACTGGCACTATCGCGTAGTGCAGCAAGGCTATCCTTTCTGCGGGTGCGAACACTATCGCGCCATAGGTCAACAGCCAGCGTATCAATCACCACATACGGTAGCAAAGCGAGGTACATGCTGTCAGTCATGCCATAGAGGCGTTTGAGGTCTTCGGCTTTTCGGTAGCGGCCTCCCTTAGCTCGGTATTTGAGCATATTGCTGGCTTGCCATGGTTTGAGTCCCAAATGCATAAGCGTACTGCTATCTGCTTTATTAGGATCAAACTTCTGCATGCAAATAGCAATTGTATCGTGCGAATATTGCTTTTTCCATTTTGCTTTGCGAAGGCTATCTTGCTCTGCTTGATATGCAGCAAAAGATGCACGTGTGGAATCATTCGTTACGACAACAAGTTCTACCGCCTTCGGTTGGAAAAAGTGTAATAAGACGATGGTTCCGACGGCTAACAAGCACAGAATGAGTACTCCCAACCACTGTTCTCCTGTTAGAAGAAATACGATGCTATGTTTCTTTTTTTTCATAACGATTCACTATTTCTTAGGGAGCACCTCGCTGAGAATTACACCGTCAGCGGTGTGTGTTTGTAATGTTTGTCCAGCTATGACATCATGCATACTTGTCACTATCTTGCCATCCACAGTGGTTAGGGTATATCCCATACGATAAATGCGTTCGGGCGAATGGAGTTCGATTGTTTTTTTCCATAAGTCTAGTTTCGAACGCTGTTTATAGAGGCGTTGTTGCGTAGCAAAACGAATAGCTTGCAGCAGATTGTGAAGATGATTTTGGTGGTGTTGTACGGACTGCTTAACCGCTTGTTGTAGGCGGGTAGATAACTGCTCTATGCGTTCTGCTTGTGTGTCCATATGCTGTATCAGCCATTCTGCCACTGCGGTAGGCGTCTTCACACTGGTATGTACGACCATATCTACAATGCTGATGTCGCGTGTGTGCCCGATACCCGCAATAATGGGCAATGGGAATTGTGCACAATGGCATGCTAGGTCGTAGTCATCGAAATTGCGTAAGTCGGTAGTGGCACCGCCACCACGCACAATTACCACCACATCGTATGCCTCATTCTCCTCTGCAATAGTATGCAACGCTTGTATGATAGACTGAGGCGACTGCTCGCCTTGCATCAAGGCAGGAAAGAGTTGGGTGTGGAAATGATATGCCCCCCTATTGTTCAAAAGTTGGTGTTGGAAATCGCCATAACCCGCAGCATCTGCAGAAGAAATCACAGCAATCCGTCTAACCAAAGAGGGTAGGGGTAATAGGCGTTGCATCTCCATCACTCCTTCCTCTCTCAATCGTTGGATAGTTTGTTGTCGCTGGCGGGCTAAATCTCCGAGTGTGTATGAAGGGTCAATGCCAATGATATTTAGGCTCATGCCATATGTGGAGTGAAAAGAGATTTCTACTTCCAACAAGACTTGCATACCGATAGATAATCGTTGTCCAGTCTCAGATTCGAAATAAGGTGCCAGCAGATTGTATGTTTGTTGCCAACAGGTAGCACGCATTTTAGCAGCAATGCTTTGGTTGCCAGATTTTTCCACCAGCTCCATATAGCAGTGTCCTTTCACACTTAATGCTGCAATCTCAGCACGCACCCAGTAACTGGGTGCTAAACCTTCTTCCAGTACCTCACTTATGAGTAAGCAAAGGCTGGATAAGGTCTGAGGAGTAGAATGGCTATACATCATAGTATTTTTAAAATGGGTATTTCTATTATTATTATAGCTATCGCACTTGCCACTACACCGATAAGCCACCACCAGTGTGTTTTATCTCCACGCATCATCAGTAGGCTAAAGGCAATGGCTAAATAACAGAGTATCACCGACGTTGTGGATAAATGGATATGAGTGGTGGAATAGGGTAAGTGTTCTATCCATTCTACGAATAGGCGTAGCCAATGCGTAGTCAGTTGTGCGATACTCGCTAACCATGTTCCCACGATACACCACGAAAATGTCAACGCAGCAATACCTAATAGTAGCAATACAAAAGCTGCGGGAATAACTACTATATTGGTTAGCGCAAAAAAGTTACTCGTTTGTCCGAAATAGTGCAGGGTAAGAGGGAGCGTTCCTATTTGTGCAGCAATGGACATGATAAGCAAACTGCCGATATATTGCTTCACTTTGCCGCGAAGCACGATTCGCTGTTGCATACGTTGTGCTACTAATATGATTGCTGCCATTGCAGCAAAACTGAGTTGAAAACTTACGCTCCATAGCGCCAAGGGATTGATGAGCAAGATAATGACAGCAGCGGCAGCCAAGTAATTCAATCCTTGCATGTTACGCTCTAATATCCCTCCTATACTTAATAGTGTGACCATCAGTGCGCTACGCATGACAGATGGGCTAAGTCCTGTAAGAAACGCATAGCTCCATAGTGCGATAAGCGTGGTGCTTACTAAAAGTGTGCGTCGTCCACGCTGGTGATATAGTGGACGAGCATAACCACCCAATGTCAAAATCCACACGATAATTCCCCATACGATACCTGTATGAAGACCACTTACAGCTAATATATGCATTGCCCCTGCAGCAGAGAAAGACTGTTGTACCTGTTTGTCTAATTCCTCACGATAGCCCAAGGTGAGGGCTGATAGAATCCCCAATTCGGGTTCGTGGATGCCCATCTGCTTGTAGCGTTGGTATAGCCATCGTTGGCAACGCTCAGCAGTGGCGCATAGTCCTTTTAGTGGAGAATGACCAATAATCTGCCAATTACCACGATGTGCCCAAGCGCTACCTACGATGCCTTGCAAACGCAGGTAGCGACCATAATCAAAATTGCCCAAAGTATCTCCGCGTTGTACCATTGTCTTCACCAAAAGAATATCCCCCATATCTGGGTAGGGTAAACTATCTTTTTGTAAATAAAGCAGTATCCTACTTTTGTCGGCTGCTTCGGCAGTATAGCGAATAGTTTTGGCACGCTCTTGCCCCTCGCTCACTATGTGAAGGGCAAGCACCGTATCGCAATCGATATAATCGACTTCGGTCTTATGAAAAAGGTCTTTAGGAAAGCCCGTATAGTAGCATAGCAAGATGCCCGACACCAGCGGAATCAGTAGCAGCAACCACGTATGTGCTGCTATCCATCTCATTGCTTCATCTGCTCTATGGTAGCGATAGGGTCTTTGGCTTGAAAAACGGCACTACCTGCTACCAAGATATCTGCACCAGCTTCCCAAAGCAGTGGTGCATTTTGTGTGTTGATACCGCCATCTACTTCAATCAAGGTGTTTAGTCCGTGTGCATCAATGGCTTGGCGCAAATAACGCAGACGCTCGATTGATTCTGGAATGAAAGACTGACCACCATACCCTGCTTCTACTGACATCAATAGCACCATATCCACTTCGTCCAAATAGGGGTCAAGCGCATGAATATCTGTTTTAGGATTTATGGTTAGACAAGTGCGTACACCCTGTTCGCGAATAATGCGAATAGCTTCCATTGGTTTGTCGGTAGCTTCGATGTGAAAGCCTACGCTCCATGCTCCTGCCTTGCAAAAACGCTCTACATACTTCTCTGGTTCTGTAATCATTAGATGCACATCCAAAGGTTTGGTGCAATGTGTGGCTACAGCTTTCATCACAGGAAAACCAAATGATATGTTTGGTACAAACACACCATCCATTACGTCAATGTGTAGATACTCAGCACTGCTGCGATTGATCATTTCACATTCGCGTTGTAGATTGGCAAAGTCAGCTGCAAGGAGAGATGGAGAAATGTGGCGCATAAGATTATTTTTTGGAATAGCGTTTTGTATATGTTTTCTTGGGTGCATCATTGCTTGATTGAGCTATGATGTCCAAACACTGCTCTTTGGTAAGAGTATGTGTATCCACAGAACGAGGGATACGGAAATTGCCATCGGATGATTTGATGTATGCACCATATCTTCCGTTCAATACTTGTATCTCTCCAAAGTCGTGGATAGGTAGCTGTTGTTGCTGCTGTTGCTCTAAGAGTTCGATGGCTTGTTCAGCGGTAATGGTATGTGGGTCTATATGCTTCGGAATACTCACAAAAGATTTTTCGCAGCGTACATATGGTCCATACTTGCCTTCACCAATAACAACCTCTTTATCGTTCCATTGGGTTAATGTATATGGAAATGATTTTTCGAATAATGCCAACGCTTCGTCCAGCGTGATGGTGAAGATACTTTGTCCTTTTTGTAGCGATGCAAAACGTGGCTTTTGCTCATCGCTATCACCTATTTGCACACAAGGACCATTCTTCGTAATACGAGCTACTACCACTTCTCCTGTTTCAGGATGTTTGCCTATCACGCGTGCCGCCATTTTGCCCGATGGTACTTGGGTGATTAGGGGATGAAACGTTTGGTAGAACGAGTCAACAGTAGATACCCAATCGCTCTCACCTGTAGCAATGGTGTCAAAATTAGCTTCTGACTGAGCCGTGAAATCATAACTCAAAATAGTTGGGAAATGTTCCACTAAAAAGTTATTAGTGATACGTCCTAAATCAGTGGGTAAAAACTTGCCTGTATCGACACCTACCAACTCTGATTTGGTCTTGTCGCTGATTTTATTACCTTGTAGAGTCAATATGTTGTACGAACGTTTTTTGCCTTCTACATTGCCCTTTACTACGTATTGTCGGCTTTGTATAGTTTCTATCACAGTCGCATAGGTAGATGGACGACCGATACCTAATTCTTCCATACGCTTTACCAATGTAGCATCGTTATATCGCAACGGAGCTTTGGAAAAAGACTCTTGCGCTTGAGCTGTATGTAGCATACAAGCCATAGGGGCTTGCAGCAATGCTAAAGATTGGAGACCCAAGGATTCGCCATTAGATTCATCATCAGTGCTTTGTGTATAGACACGCATAAATCCATCAAAAGTGACCACTTCATGGGTAGCTACCCACACATAAGGAGATTGGCTCATAGACACTTCTACGCGCGTAGTATCTGTTTCAGCATCTGCCATTTGCGTAGCCAATGCACGCTTGCGAATTAGGTCGTACAATCGACGTTCTTCGTTGTTATTACCCGCACTTGCCACATTCATGTAAGTTGGACGAATTGCCTCGTGAGCCTCTTGAGCGCCTTTGGAAGTGGTCTGATATGTACGCAAGCGATGATAAGATGTACCGTAGGTTTGCAATATTTCCTCTTTCGCTGTATGCAATGCTAAATTGCTCAAGTTGACAGAGTCAGTACGCATATAGGTGATATGACCAGCCTCATACAAGGCTTGAGCCAGACGCATCGTCTTAGATACCGTGAAATGCAACTTGCGAGCAGCCTCCTGCTGCAGGGAGGAGGTGGTGAAAGGAGGTGCTGGACTGCGATGACCTAATTTGTGTGTGATAGAAGAGAGTACGAATTCTTGATTCTGACAAGATTGGAGAAATGCCAACGCTTCTTCTTTGGTGGAAAAACGATGATTCAATTCGGTGGAAAATTCTACTAATTGACCATCTTCTAATTGCCCCTTGAAGATAGCTGTCAAGCGATATTGAGCTACACTCGCAAAACGCTCAATCTCTTGCTCTCGCTCTACAATCAGGCGAACAGCGACCGACTGCACACGACCTGCGCTCAAACCCGTTGTGACCTTCTTCCATAATACAGGAGATAACTCAAAACCTACAATGCGATCTAATACTCGGCGAGCCTGTTGGGCGTTCACTAAGTTATAATCAATCTCACGAGGATGTGCTATTGCATCCTGAATGGCGCTCTTTGTAATCTCGTGAAATACAATACGATGTGTGCGTTCGGAAGGCAAGCCTAATACTTCTTGAAGATGCCATGCAATAGCTTCTCCTTCGCGGTCCTCATCACTCGCCAACCATATCTTGTCTGCTTTTTTTGCAGCTTTTTTTAGTGATTCTACCAATTGTTCCTTTTGACTATCTACCACATAATTAGGGGCATATCCATTGGAGAAATCAATGCCGACATTGTTTTTTCCAAAACTTTCTATATCCCGAATATGTCCTTGAGAAGACATTACTTGATAATCCGAACCCAAAAACTTGCTAATCGTCTTGGCTTTAGTAGGAGACTCTACAATCACTAAATTCTTGCTCATTTGCTTTTTTTGTATTTTAGGGATAATAAGACCATTGCTGGGGCTTAATATCCATCGCTTCTTATATAATAAGGTGTACTTTTTGCAAAATCAATTTCGCAAAACGGCGGCAAAGGTACTACTTTTTTCTGAATAAAACAAATTTTGCTGAAAAACGCGATCAATTTATAGATATTCTTATCTTCAACAAAGTGCCTTTTTCAAACGAGTGTTAACTTGCTATCAACAGAATTTGGCAGACAGTATTTCTCCTACCAAATAATTACTGCCACCTATGAAGATGACATCTTCGGTGGTGGCTTCTTTTTGCGCTGCAGCGAGCGCTTCTAATGCAGTGGCAAAAGTGCTAGCGTTGGCTGATGCAGTATGAAGAACTTGCCAACGCTGAAGGAGTTCTGTGGCAGGTAGTGCGCGCGAAGTAGCGGGTTGTGTAAAGTAGTACGTGGCATCTCGTGGAAGAAGATGCAATACCGTATCAATATCCTTATCATTAACCATGCCGAGAACGATATGGAGAGAAGCTCCTCTCAAGCCCTTCTCTGGGTTGGGAGATGTTAAGTGGCGTAGTTGCTCCGCTACATATCGTATGCCATGACCGTTATGTCCTGTATCACAGATTGTTAAGGGTGCATAAGATAGCACTTCCCAACGACCACGCAACCCCGTTAGCGTACAAACCTGAGCAAAACCATTAGCGATTGCCTCCTTAGAAAGTGCGATGCCACACATGTTGCGTAGCACTTGCAACGCTACGAAAGCCGTTTGCTGGTTCTTTTCTTGATAACTACCTTGCAATTGGCATTCTATCACTTCTTTCTTACGACGTTTTCGCATATAACCACATTGGTCGGCAAACCATAGTCGGCAGTTGGTAGTTTCTAACCCTTCGCCTAATATCTCACACTCATGCGCACGATTGAGGAATACCTCTTGAGTTTCGGGATGGGTTTCGCCAATTACGCAGGGGGTATGTAGTTTCATAATACCTGCTTTTTCTTGGGCAATCTGCGCAAGAGTGCTGCCCAAGAACTCGGTATGGTCAATGCCTATATTCGTGATCACAGTAAGGAGTGGAGCAAGTATATTTGTGCTATCCAATCGTCCTCCCAATCCTACTTCTATGACCGCTATATCCACTTGCTGTTCAGCGAAATACCAAAATGCCAATGCCATAGTGGTCTCAAAGAATGAAGGGCGAAGCTCGTCCAAAAAGGTTCGGTTGTCTGCCACGAATTGCACTACTTTTTCTTCAGCGATCATCTTGCCTGATATACGGATACGTTCGCGGAAATCCACTAAGTGTGGCGAGGTGAATAACCCCACCTTGTAGCCTTGTGCTTGCAATGCAGCTGCTATGAGATGCGATGTTGAGCCCTTGCCATTCGTTCCTGCTATATGTACCGTGCACAGCTGTTCGTGTGGATTGCCAAGGTGAGCCATAAGGCGATAAGTATTGTCTAATCCAGGTTTGTAGGCTGTTGCCCCTACCAAATGAAATGCAGGCTGCGAAGCGTATAGATATTCTATTGTTTGTGCATATGTCATACCTTTTCCAAATAAAATTTTACGCAAAGGTACAAAAAAAATATTATTAAACAATACACAAAGTACAATTTATTTGCATATGTCAGAAAAAAGTAGTACTTTTGCAGGAAATTTATTGGCAACAATGCAGTTTTCTGTAGTACATTTATCATACTCTTTTGCAGAAGAATGGGAGCAAGACTTGTTGGAGCAAGCCTTGTGTGATATTGGATTTGAAGTTTTTGACGGAGCAGATGCTTATATTCAGACTCGTGTATTAGAGGAGAATAAGGAGGCGTTGCATGCGCTGATTGCTGATACCGATGGAGTGGAAATAGTGCATATTGAGCAATGCGAGGATGTCAATTGGAATGCTCAGTGGGAGGCAGAGCACGAGATAGTAGAACTACCTTTGGGTGTGCGTATCACGCCGCATTGTGCTTTTGGTGCAGGTCACCACGAGACGACTAGCATGATGGTTGAAGCGCTTTTGGAGGCAACGGAAAATCATACTCTCACCCAACAATCGTCCGTATTGGACATGGGTTGCGGTACAGGCGTATTGGGCATCATAGCCAAGAAATGCGGTGTCGCACATGTGTTGGCTGTGGATATTGACGATAAGAGCGTTGCTAATGCCTTGGAGAACGCTGCCGATAATGATGTGCATATCGAAGTGCTTTTGGGTAGTACTCCACCCGTGGGAGAATACCACCTCATACTTGCCAATATCCATCGCAATATCCTCATCGAACAAATGCCTCTGTATGCGACCTATCTGAGAGCAGATGGCGAATTGTGGTTGAGTGGGTTCTTTGCTGAGGATATACCGCATTTGGTGGCTGCAGCAGAAGCGGTAGGGTTACAACATACAGAAACCCGTAGCCGCAACGAATGGCAATGGATAAGATTGAAAAGATGAATACAATTTGTGCCATATCAACGCCTTATGGCTGCGGTGGAATAGCCATTGTACGCGTGAGTGGAGAGTCTGCCATTGCGATTGTGGATAAACTTTTCCGCGGGCGAAAATCGCTGATGGAGGCGAAAGCATATACTGTGCATTACGGAGAGATTAGGCGAGAAGGCGATAAGGCGAAAGGCGAGATTCTTGATCAAGTGTTGGTGAGTGTATTTCGTGCGCCCCGTTCGTTTACGGGTGAAGATGTGGTGGAGATTGCTTGCCACGGCAGTATGTATATTCAGCAGACCTTGCTGCAATGGCTTGTAGATGCAGGTTGTCAATTGGCAAAAGCAGGCGAGTTTACCCAACGCGCTTTCCTTAATGGGAAGATGGATCTAACCGAAGCTGAGGCGGTTGCAGACTTGATTGCGGCACAGACAAAAGCCGAAAAAGACTTGGCTATCAGTCAATTGCGTGGCGGTATATCTCATGAGTTGGCGGTACTTAGAGAGCGACTGCTGACTTTTACATCGCTCGTGGAGTTGGAATTGGATTTTGCGGATCACGAGGAGTTGGAGTTTGCCGACCGTAGCGAGTTGTTTGCCCTTGCACAAGAGATTGATTCTACTATTGGTAAGTTAGTAGGCTCTTTCAAGACAGGCAATGCCATCAAACAAGGTATTCCTGTGGCGATTATTGGAGCACCCAACGTAGGCAAGTCCACCCTGCTCAATGCCCTATTAGGCGAGGAGCGCGCCATTGTGAGTGACATACAGGGTACCACGCGCGACACGGTGGAAGATACGTTGGTCTTAGACGGTATGCTATTCCGTTTTATTGACACGGCTGGTATGCGCCAAACAGATGATCAAATAGAGAGTTTGGGTATTGAACGCAGTCGTCAAGCGGCACAAAAAGCGGCTGTGCTCATCCACTTGCAAGATGTATCCAATCCTACGGATATATTGTCGCAACTGACTGATGTAGAAGACAAAACAATTATTCATGTGTATAATAAGGTGGACCTTATCGCCAATAGTCCATTGCCAATAGCCCATTGCCAATCACCAATAGCTATCTCTGCTAAGAACGGCGATGTAGAAGCTATCCAACAACGCTTGGTAAACTTTGCTCGCGATCAGTATGATACACGCAATGCTGTGACTATCAGCAATACTCGCCACTATGAGGCGTTGGTGCGTGCGCAGGAGGCTATTAGGCGAGTGCAAGAGGGATTGCAGATGCAGATTAGTGGCGAGTTTTTAAGTATGGACTTGCAAGACTGTTTGACTGCATTGGGCGAGATTACGGGACAAATCACCTCACAGGAAGTGCTTAATAACATATTTGGTAAGTTCTGTATCGGGAAATAATTTTAAGGCAGGGATATGAGAAAGAAGATAAATATCATATTAGGAGCATTGATTGCTTTGTTGTGCGGTTGCAAAACCCAAAAGGAGATAGGCGTACCAAGCGAAAGAATTATGGTGATGTATGGTCCGCCGGCGTATTTCCAAAATCAAAACCAGCTAACTGATACACCTTCACAAGAAACGCTACAGGAGAACAATTCGATGAAAGAGTCGATTGCCAAATAAATCGTAAATTATTAAATCGTAAATTATATGATTTTTTCCATGACTGGCTACGGAAAAGCTGAAAATCAAGTAGCCAACAACAAAAAAATAGTAGTAGAAATTCGTAGTTTAAACTCCAAGTCGATGGATCTCAATGTGCGCATAGCATCGCAGTTGCGCAGTAAGGAGTTGGATATCCGTACACTGATTGCTCAGCGTTTAGAGCGTGGAAAGATAGATTTAAGTATCTACTATCAGGACGCTGTACAGGGGGAAGATACTGCTACTTTTGCTCCTATTAACCGTGAAGCATTTGCATATTATTATAAGGAACTGACTGCCTTGCAGCAAGAATTAGGTTGGGCTAACAACCAAGATATTGTGGCTGCAATCATGCGCATGCCCGATGTTACTAGGGTGCAAGACTGCGGTGAAATCTGCGAAGAAGAATGGGCTGTGGTGTTGCAGACTATTGAAGCGGCTATTGTGCAGTTCAATGCTTTCCGTGGGCAGGAGGGTGCTTCGTTGTATCAGATGTTCAACAATAAGTTGGATGCTATTGCTGCACTATTGGTGGAGGTCGAGCCATACGAGCAAAGTCGTGTGGAGAAAATCAAAACTCGTATCGAAGCGAATTTGGAACAGTTGTCTGCCACCTCACAACAAACTATTGATCGCAATCGTTTGGAGCAGGAGATGATTTATTATATTGAGAAGTTGGATATCAATGAGGAAAAAGTGCGTTTGATCAACCACCTGAAATATTTCCGCGAGACGATGGATGGAGAAGGGGCTGGAGTTGGTAAAAAGCTCGGATTTATCGCTCAAGAAATGGGACGAGAGATCAACACTTTGGGCAGCAAGAGCAACCAAAGCGAGATGCAAATCATCGTAGTTAAAATGAAGGATATACTCGAACAAATCAAAGAGCAAGTGCTCAATGTGTTGTAATAGATAAAAGCCTTGACAAAGACTGATAATAATTCAAACAATAAACACCATATGCAAAAAATCATCATTCTCGATCTCGGATCAGAAACTACTCAAGTCATCGGACGCCGTGTCCGTGAGTTGGACACTTTTTGCGAGGTCCTTCCTTACAACAAGTATCCAGAGGATGACAAAGACATCATTGGTCTTATCCTTTCTGGCGACAAGGATGCCGTAGAACAACCAGAGGTGCTTGCGAACACCCTCAGCCAGTTCTGCTCTTGCATCCCAGTTCTCAACATCGCTAAAGGCGAGCAACCTACCGTAGAAGAGCTCCGTCCGTTCGTGCTTGACACATGCCATAGCGCACAAGACTGGACTCCTGCCAACTTCGTAGAGACAACCGTAGCCGAACTCAAGGAGCAGATTGGCACCGACCGCGTGATTCTGGCTCTCTCTGGTGGTGTGGACAGCTCTATCACAGCTGTTCTGCTCAACCGTGCTATCGGCAACCAACTCACTTGTATCTTCGTGGATCACGGATTGCTCCGCAAGGACGAGTTCGAAAACGTGCTCCGCGACTATGAGTGCCTAGGATTGAATGTGATTGGCGTGGACGCTAAGGCACGTTTCTATGGCGACCTCGCTGGCGTAACAGACCCTGAACAAAAACGCAAAATTATCGGCCGTGACTTCATCCAAGTATTCGATGAGGAAGCTAAGAAGATCACCGATGCCAAATGGCTTGGTCAAGGTACCATCTACCCAGATATCATTGAGTCCATCAACCACTCAGGCAAGGTTATCAAGTCTCACCACAACGTAGGTGGTCTGCCTAAAGAGATGAACCTCAAGCTCTGCGAACCGCTCAAACTGCTCTTCAAGGACGAAGTTCGTCGTATTGGTCGCTATATGGGTGTACCTGAGCACCTTATCGGTCGCCATCCTTTCCCTGGTCCAGGTCTTGGTGTTCGCATTCTCGGTGATATTACTCCTGAGAAAGTACGCATCCTCCAAGAAGCTGATGCTATCTACGTGAACATGCTTCGCGAATGGAAAGATGAGAACGGCGTAGCACTCTATGATAAGGTATGGCAAGCTGGTGCTATCTTGTTGAGTACCGTTCGCAGTACTGGTATGAAGGGCGATGTGCGTACCTATGAGCATCCAGTAGCACTCCGTGCAGTACTCTCTGTGGACGCTATGACTGCCGACTGGGCACGCCTGCCATACGAGTTCATGGCTAAGGTGTCTAACGAGATTATCAACAAGGTGCAGGGCGTCAACCGCGTTTGCTATGACATCTCTGCAAAACCACCCGCAACAATCGAGTGGGAATAATCGCGTTCAGCAACAAGGTCGTATTGACTGCTGACCACGTCAGCATTAAGACGACTTGTGCCTCTGCTCTCCCCACGAAGCCACGAGCTTCGCGGAGACCCCGATATTTATTTAAATTATTTTTATTTATTTTTGTAGGGCGTAGCCCGTATTTTGTTTCAAAAAATAAATCATGAAAGTAGGCGTAGTAATGGGTTCTACCAGCGATTTGGAGGTAATGACTCCCGCCATTGAAACCCTCGAACAATTTGGAATTGAAGTAGATAAACGCGTCATCAGTGCGCACCGTGCTCCACACGAGCTTATGAAGTGGGCAGAATCTGCTCGTGAGCGTGGTCTGAGCATCATCATCGCTGGTGCAGGCGGCGCCGCACACCTCGCAGGTGTGATTGCTGGACTCACCTCACTCCCTGTGATTGGTGTACCTATTCGCAGCAAAACCCTCGATGGCTTGGATTCACTCCTCAGCATCGTGCAAATGCCAGCTGGTATTCCTGTAGCTACCGTAGCCATCAACGGTTCTAAGAACGCAGCCTTGCTCGCAGTGGCTATCCTTGCCCTGCAAGACACAACGCTCCTCGCTCAACTCGAAGAATTCCGCAAACAACAAACTGAGAAAGTAGTTAATACAGTGATATAATACTCCTATGGCGCAAGCGCCAAGAAATCTAAATAAATCTTATCGCTCGCTTTCACTCGCCCAGGTACTCCGTAACACATTACCACCGTTCTTCGTTTTGGGAACATCCAAAACTCATCACTGAATCTTAGGTAAATGCGGACGTACACATTTCAGAGTCGAAAGTAACTATATTTACTTAAGATTCAGCAACGAGCGTGCGAAGGAGCGGTGGCAATATAATCAGAGTCAACGCAAAATAAGATTTAATAAGATTTCTGCGAGCTTGCGAGCAAGGAGAATAACATAAACAATATGAACTATAGAATTTTCGTAGAAAAGCGTCCCGCGTTTCGGGTCGAGGCTCGCAGTTTGAAGAATGAGCTCAACGAGAACCTCCAACTCCACCTGCAATCGCTCCGCTATATCAATGTGTACGACCTCTTTGGTTTTACACCTGAGCTCCTCGAGCAATGCCGCTACAGCGTCTTTGGCGAGACCGTAACCGACACAGTGTCAGATGATTGCGACCTCGCAGGCAAGAAGTACCTCGCAGTAGAGTACTTGCCTGGTCAGTTCGACCAACGTGCATCATCAGCTGTGGACTGCGTGCACCTCATTGACCCAAATGCCGAGGTAGAGATCCGCTCCAGCCGTCTCCTCGTCTTTGACGAGCAACTCACCGACGCTGAGCTCAATAAGATCCGCCACTACTACATCAACGCTGTAGAGTCACGCGAGAAAGACCTATCTCAACTTTCGCAGAACCAAACAGCCGATGTCAAACCGCTCGCGCAACTCGATGGCTTCATCACCATGCCACGCGAGCAGTATGCGGCATTCTGCAAAGAGTGGGGACTAGCGATGAACACCGATGACCTGCACGAAGTAGTAACATACTTCCAAAAGGAACAACGCAATCCTACTGAGACAGAACTCCGTATTCTCGATACCTATTGGTCTGACCACTGTCGTCACACCACTTTCACCACTATCCTCGAGTCTATCAAGATAGACGACTCCTTCGTGAAAGACGAGATCGAGAGCACTTTGGGCATGTTCCATGATATCCGCAAGGAGTTGGGCCGTACAGAGAAACCATTGTGCCTCATGGAGCTCGCTACCATCGGTGCGCGTTATCTCCGCAAGAAAGGCCTTCTCGACGATATGGAGGTCAGCGAGGAGAATAACGCTTGCTCTATCTTCATTGATGTAGATGTAGATGGCAAGACCGAGAAATGGCTTCTCCAATTCAAGAACGAGACCCACAATCACCCAACCGAGATCGAGCCTTTCGGTGGCGCAAGTACCTGTCTCGGTGGTGCGATTCGCGACCCACTATCTGGTCGTGCCTATGTCTATCAAGCCATGCGTGTAACGGGCGCAGGCGATATCTATAAGCCAGTAGCAGAGACCATGCCTGGTAAACTGCCACAGCAGATCATCTCACGCAAGGCAGCGGCTGGTTACTCTAGCTATGGCAACCAGATTGGTCTGGCTACCACCCATGTCCGCGAGATCTACCACCCATCTTATGTGGCCAAGCGCCTCGAGGTTGGTGCCGTAGTGGGTGCTTCGCCTGCTAGCAATATTCGCCGTGAGAGCCCGGCTCCTGGCGATATCATCCTTCTACTCGGCGGCCGCACAGGTCGTGATGGCGTAGGTGGTGCTACAGGTTCATCCAAAGAGCATACCGAAGCATCCCTCGAGACCTGCGGTAGCGAGGTACAAAAAGGTAACGCACCCGAGGAACGCAAACTCCAACGTCTTATGCGTCGCCCTGAGGCTACTCGTCTCATCAAGAAGTCCAACGACTTCGGTGCAGGTGGCGTGAGCGTAGCCATTGGCGAATTGGCTGACGGCTTAGATATCTACCTCGACCGTGTACCTACTAAGTACAGCGGTTTGAATCCAACTGAATTGGCTATCAGCGAGTCACAAGAGCGTATGGCAGTAGTCATCGAGGCCAAAGATCGTGCCGAGATGGAGCACTATTGCCACCTTGACAATATCGAATATACCCATGTGGCAGATGTCACCGATAGCGGTCGCATGCGTCAGTTCTATAAGGGCGAACTCATCGCCGACCTCACCCGCGAGTTCATTGACAGCGCAGGTGCTAAGCACTTTGCTTCTGCCGCTATCCTGCCTGTAGAGGAGAAGAACCCATTTGCCCAAACCGTTCCAGGAGCTACGCTCGAGGAGAAAATGGTGAAGGTGATGGCAGACGCCAATGTCACCTCACAAAAGGGTTTGATTGAGAATTTCGATGCCACTATCGGTCGTAGCACCGTACTCATGCCATTCGGTGGCAAAACACAACTCTCTGAGACACAAGTCAGTGTGCAAAAACTCCCAACCGATGGCTATACCAATACCGCCTCTATCATGGCGTTTGGTTACAACCCATTCATTGCCGACTGGAGCCCTTACCACAGCGCTGCTTATGCCGTTGTAGAGGCTTGTACGAAGGTAGTGGCAGCAGGAGCGGATTATAGTAAGATGCGCTTCTCTTACCAAGAGTATTTCGAGCGTATGAGCAGCGAGCATGCCTACGGCAAACCACTCTCTGCACTCCTCGGCGCACTCAAGATGCAAGTCGCTTTCGGTCTCCCAAGTATCGGCGGAAAAGACTCTATGTCTGGTACTTTCGAGCATATCAGTGTACCTCCTACCTTGATTGCTTTTGGTATCACAACCGTGCCTGCCGACAAGGTAGTTTCTACTGATCTCAAGAAGGCGGGCAACAAGTTGTATCTCATCAAGCACAACGCGTTGGCGAACTATATGCCTAATGTAGAGCAATTGAAAGAGAACTGGAACTTCACTACCAACGCTATCCAATCTGGCAAGATCTGCGCTACCTTTGCGTTAGGCTTCGGTGGCGTAGCAGAGGCATTGGCAAAGATGAGTTTCGGTAATGAACTCGCAGTCGATATCCAAATCACAGAGAACGAACTCTTCGACTATAACTACGGTTCTATCCTCGTAGAGGCAACCGAGGAACTCAGCTGCCCAGCAGCTTTGTATCTTGGTACAGTAGAGGAGGGTAGTGCGTTGGTTATCAATGGAGAACAAGTTTCACGCGAGGTATTGCTCAACGCATGCTGCCGTCCATTTGAGAAGATTTATCCTTCTGCAGTGGAGGCGCAACACAAAGACTTGATGCCAGCAGGCACCCAGCCTTTAACCTCTAACCTTTCACCTTTAACCTACAAAGGCGAAGCCGTTGAAACTCCATTAGTCTACATCCCTGTCTTCCCAGGCACCAACTGCGATTACGACTCTGCTAAGGCATGGCGTAAGGCAGGTGCAGAGGTCGAGACCACTATCTTCCGCAACCTCACGGGTGAGGATGTCCTTTCGAGTATCGACGAGATGGTAGAGCATATCAACCGCTGCCATATCTTGATGTTTGCGGGTGGTTTCTCTGCAGGTGACGAACCAGACGGCAGTGGTAAGTTCATTGCCAGCGTGATCAACAACCAGAAGGTCGGCGCGGCTATCACAGCCCTCATCGACCGCGGTGGTTTGATCCTCGGTATCTGCAACGGTTTCCAAGCATTGGTTAAGAGTGGTCTCTTGCCTTACGGAAAACTCGGTATGGTCACTCCAGACTCTCCAACTCTGTTCCGCAACGATATCAACCGCCACATCTCACAGATGGTAACGACTACTGTGGCTACCACCGCCAGCCCATGGCTCCGCGGTATGCAAGTGGGTGATACACATAGCATTGCAGTTAGTCACGGCGAGGGTAAGTTTGTGGTGAATGAGGCATTGGCGAAGGAGCTGTTCGAGAACGGACAAGTGGCATTCCGTTATGCCGATCCTATAACGGGCGAAGCGACCATGGAGGCACCACACAACCCTAATGGCTCATATTATGCCATCGAGGGTATTATCTCCAAGAACGGTCAGATCCTCGGTAAGATGGGTCACACCGAGCGCTGGGAAGATGGTGTGTTCACCAATATCGCTGGCAACAAATGCCAACCTCTGTTCGAAAACGCAGTGGCATACTTCCGCAAGAAGTAACCACCGCTATTTGATATCCGATACCCAATAGCCGCTTGCGGCGTTCAATAGGCGGCACGCCGTCCTATAACCTCAAAAGAGAGCATTTCCCCCGAAATGCTCTCTTTTTCTTCCCACCTCTACACCCTACTGACTAAACCTGAAAAAGGTTGACTCGATTACTGATATATAATCTTAAAAAACGTACTTTTTTGACTCGTTTCCTGAAAAGGTTGACTAATTTCCTAAAAATGTTTCCTTTCTTTGTTTATCCCGATGACGCTCGCTTGCGGCATTATGAGGTGCTTGACGAACCATATTAGGATAGTACTACCATTGCACCCGAAATTGCTTTCCAAATCATAAAAAAATCACGATTTGGAAAGTGAATAATCTATAAAAACAGGCATATACACAACTCGTGTACCTCAATATGATTACCAAGGAATCCAAATTATTGATCTTGCCGAATGGCTAACTAATAACATCGAGTAAATGGGACTATGAAACATTGGAATATATTTTTACAAATGCTAGTTTAATATAACGTTCGCCCCCTGCCATTTATGCAAAATCGCATAAATGGCAGTTTCTTTTCTCTAAACTCTAAATTGTAGTTCGCCCCACGAGCGTCCTCTAAACAGCGACACAGTCGCCGCCTCTATACCCTACATCATAAAAATCGCACCCAAAAGCGATTTTTCTTGCACATCTCAAAATAATTCACTACCTTTGCAAACGAAAACAACAATATAAAATATGGCAATACGTAAAATCAATATTGATGATTCTGAGATTTCGGTAATTTTCGGATTACACGATGACGATTATATTTGTTTGACAGATATGGTCAAGGCAGAAGACAATAACGAACGAACCAATATTGTCATACAGAATTGGATGCGAAGAAAAGATACCATTTCCTATCTGGGAGTTTGGGAGAATTTGCATAATCCTCATTTTAATTGCACCGAATTCGATGCAATTAAAAGTGCTTCAGGGACCAATAGGTTTATTCTCAC
>JAFNUD010000104.1 GCA_017384225.1 Paludibacteraceae bacterium | reverse complement strand
CATGATGTGAAGTTATTGTGTGAGACACTTCATATCGAAATTCCAAATGAGTATAGATAACTGCAAATAACAGTTTGTAGGGGAGTTCTGATACTCCCCTATAAAAATGGCTATTTATCAACTGTTTGTTGTGACATAGCCATTAATAAAATCCTATGTAATACCATTCAGTATTTTTTTTTCTGTCGTCTTAATTATTGTAATTGCACTTAAGCAACTACAAATCAAACAAGAAAAGATTGAACGGAGATTCATTATATGATTAAATCCTTTCAGATTCGTTATGATTAAAGCTGGTAGTTATGCTACCAGCTTTTTTCATAATAATTCAAAAAATAATATCATGCTATTTGCTTGTGCAGATATTGTACTATAGTAATCTCAAATTTTTGTTGAAAAACTAATAACAATGATTGATGTGTGTTGTGTGAGCAAGGATTAATTTCCTCATGTTGTATATTATATATAATAAGGTGTTTTTTTTTCTTTAGATGGAATAGTCTTCCAATAGTTTTTCATGGATTGTGATTGTTTTTCAGATGTCTTTTGAGATTGTGCTGCGGTCTTATTTGTATGATATTGCCTCATTGAAGTAGAAATCTTCTGTTTTGTATTGTTTGATAGTTCTCTATATTGTCTTTTCATGGTTTAAGTAGTTTGTTTATTATAAATAGTTTGATAGTTGAAAATCGTCTATTTTTCTAGGAAAATTTTTGTGTCCGATAGGTGGATATGCCTATTATACTACTCTCTGCGATAGTTTTCGGGCGGGTTACGTTAAAAAAATATTTTCGTATGGCGGATAAGGTTCTCAAATGTAAAAAAAATACTATATTTGTAATATAACTAAAAAATAATATGAGAATAAATTTAAAAATAACACTTTCAAAACAGAAGTATAGTGAGAAACCTACGAGGTACCATTTAATTAAATTAAAGAAACAAGTAATCGAAGATTTAGAGGACTTCTTCGAAAAAATAAGTAGTGGTTATGGGTTTTCAAGTAACTTCTATGACCATGATGAGGAGTTTGGAATGGGGCATAAAACGACATCTAATTTTGATTACACAAATTTAGTTGTCCTAGATATTGATGAGGAGAAAAGTATTAGTCCATATGAATTTTATGATAAAATGCCGCATGAGTATAGACCTACTTATACATACACATCTTACAGACATAATCCACAAGAAGAAAAGATGAAGTACCACCTAGTATATGTGTATAAAGAGAAGATAAAAAATATTAAACAGTACCAACATGAATATGATAGGTGGGTAAGTACGATTAAACAGACGTTTCCTGATATGGTGTTTGATTCCGCATGCAGAAGTGGAGTTCAATATATCAATGGCACCAATAAGCATTTACCATATTTTAAAGAGTATAAGAGTGATAATTTATTTGACCTGTCTCATACTTTCGATTTGGTCGATGAAGACAAAGAGAATATAAAGAGTTGTCTAGTTAGAAATAATAATATAAAAAAAGAATACATATTAACCTTAACCGGACAATTCCAAGAGGATTTACATACTATGAAGATGAAACAGTTCATTGAGAAGTATCGCCAAATATATCCATACTTTACGGAAAATCAACTTGAATATAATAAAGATTATAATGGAATTCGATATGTGGATTTAGAGGAAGACAATATAGAACATATAAAGATATTTAGGAAATGGTCAATAAGTAAAGAAGGTAAAAGAGAAATCGCAAGAACCAAAGAAGGCAAACGAAAAAAGACTTTATATATAAAAGGGTTATACTTTCGAAAGATATGGGAACTGAATGGACAACCGATAACAGATGAACATTTAGTGTTCTGCTTGTTGTGTGAGTTATTTCAATATATGGACTATTCAGATTTTCCAATAGAAGAAGTACTTAATGTTGCCCAATATGTCCAATGTGCTGACCTGACCAATCTCAAGCATAAACAACCGAAGTACAAGATAGACCCATCCATAAAATCATCGGGATATTCGCTTCAAAAGGCAAGTTCCATAGTACGAGGGAAGAGAACTATGGAGCAGATAGCGCAGTATTATGATTTCAGTAAAAGCATTCGTGAGAATGAAAAAGAACTAAAACAGATAGGTGGAGTACCTTGTAGTCGGGGGACATTAATGAAGTTTTTAAAATTGTATAAAAATGATAATAACAATAGTAAATAACAATAAATAGTATGCAGAACTTTCTTAAAGAATTAAAACGTATTGAGATTAATAATGATGAGAGGTGTTTTAATGGGTTTTTCTCATCCGAAGAGTACACTGAGTACCTGAATAAACTATATTCCAATGTAGATATAACATTACTGATGGATAAAAATTTTTTAATCATTCTACAAAATGATTTAGAAGATTTTATGGTGATGTTAGACGCATATCTTCCTATGTTTATTGAGGTTGTGGAAGATATGCAACATGATGCACGAAGAAGTCCATATTTACAAGAAGAAGCAGATTGGTATACAACTTTGTACAATATAAGAGGTGCGAAAATCTACTTTTATAAAAAAATAATGAATGTAACCTCTTTTAAAGAGATAAGTAAGCAGTTGGATGGCAATATTCCTGAACTGGCAAACATGCTGAAAAGTCAGGATGTACAAGATAGGAATCAGAATATTCCAGAATTAGCAAAGGGAGTCGCGGGGATTGCTCAGATATTGGGTTGCGGAAAAACCAAAGCAAATGAGATTATTCAGTCTGGTTTCTTGAAGGACTTTGAAGTTGGATATTACAACGGAAGAACTCCGGTGCTAGAATTGAATAAATGGGAGAAATTGCCATCAAATTTACGCACGGAAATCTGCAAGAAGAAATCTCAAAGATGAAAATTTAAGGAAACTCTCGGCAAATCCGTGTGAAGTTTCGTGTGAAATAAAAGAAAAATCACTCATAACTCGTTGAATAGTAACTTGTTATAAGTGATTCTTG
The DNA here is from genome assembly GCA_017384225.1 of Paludibacteraceae bacterium. GTDB lineage: Bacteria > Bacteroidota > Bacteroidia > Bacteroidales > Paludibacteraceae > Colicola. The sequence continues at coordinate 11,184 of JAFNUD010000104.1, read as the reverse complement.
CGGTGCGGACGGGACTCGAACCCGCGACCCCATGCGTGACAGGCATGTATTCTAACCAACTGAACTACCGCACCAATTTGCTATGTCATACTTCCTTTTCGAAAGCGAGTGCAAAGGTACTGCTTTTTTCTGACATGACCAAATATTTTTGCAAAAAAATGCATATTTATGTGATTTTTTTATGTTTTTAGGCATATTTTGCCTATTCTCAGTGCAAATATCCTCAAAAGTTTGCATATCTGCTCAAAAAGCACTAACTTTGCACTCCAATTCAAAATTCAAAACTGATAATTCATAATTCATAATTAATCATTCCCATGTCTGTACATGTACAAAATAGTCGTATGACAACGACGCGTCTGCGCAAGATGAAGCAAGCAGGTGAAAAAATAGCTATGCTTACCAGTTATGATTTCACGCTAACAACCTTATTGGATGAAGCGGGTATAGATATGATTTTGGTGGGTGATAGCGCTTCTAATATTGTATGTGGCAACGCCTATACGCTACCTATCACGGTGGACGAGATGATTTTTTTGGCTCGTGGAGTGGTGCGTGCTGCGAAACACTGCTTGGTGGTATTGGATATGCCTTTTGGCAGCTATCAGGTGAGTGAAGAAGATGCGGTTCGCAATGCGATTCGCATGATGAAGGAGTCGGGTGCCGATGCCGTGAAATTGGAAGGTGGCGAGGAGATTCTGCCTGCTATTCGCCATATGGTGCAAGCGGGTGTGCCAGTAATGGGGCATTTGGGTCTCACACCGCAGAGTGTAAATCAATTGGGAGGTTATGGTTTGCGTGGTAAAGAGGATGCAGAGGCTGACAAACTGATTCACGATGCTAAATTATTAGATGAGGCGGGTTGTTTTGCTATCGTATTGGAGAAGATTCCTGCTGCTTTGGCAGAGCGTGTTACTAAGGCTGTTTCGTGTCCTACTATCGGTATTGGAGCTGGTAATATGACGGACGGACAAGTGCTGGTGCTACATGATATGTTGGGTCTTAATATGGGATTCAAACCTAAATTCCTGCGCCATTTTGCTCAATTAGGCGAAGCGGTCAAGGGTGCAGTAGGGGAGTATATAGAGGCTGTGAAGCAATCTACTTTCCCTAACCAAGAAGAGGCATATTAACCTGAATCTAATAACCTATTTGGGTTATAGTATAAGGCGTGAAGTCTAAAGGCGGGGGGTGTATGGTATAATGCCAAAGGCTGGTGATATAAAAATGAGTTGGATCTAAATCCAACTCATTTTTCTTATCCTCGCCTCTCGCCTTTCGCCTTTAGCCTTTCGCCTTTAACCTCTAAACAGTAGGCGAAGCCTACATCCTCTGTCCTTGTGCATCATAGATGCCATCTGCTGTACGGATGATGAGTTGTCCGTCGATGATGAACTTCTCCACGCCTTTCGCCTCATCGCCATTTGCCTCATTGCCATCACCTAATACGTCCTCTAGGGATGTAGCGGTGCGTTTTGGATCTAGGATGAGGTAGAAGCGGTTTTCGATAGTGCCAGCGTCAAGAGTAACGGTGTACTCGTCGTAGAGCATGTTGGTTTGTGTACCGGTTTGGTTGTCCAAAAGGATAACGCTAATGCCATCTGTACCGTCAGGCATGCGGAAGGTATATTCGCCTGCAGTAGCAATGCGTACACCTACTGGCACAGTCACCTTCTCCATTGGCAGGGTGTTACCAGCGAATGGAATATCCTCGGAGAGGGTGTAGAGGTTGGTTCCTGTATTGATAATCTTATTGAGATCCTTGTTTTGGTCGAAGGTGGTAGTCGCTTTTTCATCCAATGCCACGAATGCTTGGTCTTGCTTTTCGCCGTTGGTGTTAGCCAATTCAAGACGGGTAGTGTAGGATGTGCGTTCGCCCTCTGCTACGCGACGGCGCGCAGCAATACCCTCTGGCACGGTCTCGCTCATAATAGGTTGCCAATTGATTGTACCAGCAAATTGTACCATATAGCCAAAGAATGATTTGTAGGTAGCTTCTTTTCCGTCTTCAGGTGTGTAAAAATACTTGAATTCTCCATTATCCCACTCATACCTATATGAATAGCGGAACATTGGAGCACTCCATCCACTATAATCATCGGGAACATCCACATGAACGGTATCTTTTTCAGGCTTCCACTCTTCGTATCCAGTGTCTTTGGAGTATGCATTGATTCCCGCATTGTTATAGCTGGTTGTACCGATTACTTTCCAGTTGCTATCCTGCTTGTCGCGGTCTTCGCGTGTGATAGTACAAGGATGGTTAGGATATTTACGGATGAGGTGTTCAGCAGATTGTTGCTGCATATCAAATCCGCTGGTATCAGATGGGAAGTAGAGACGCATCATAGAGATGGTATCTGCACCATCATTGATTCCAATTTCATTCCATGGTGCGTTCTTTTTGTCGAATACGAGTGCATAACCCTCACCAGCGTATAGGGTGTCGGTTAGTGACATCCACTCCCAGAACGTTGGCGTTTCGATGAACCAACCCTTTTGTGCGCGGAGGTCGCCACGATAGCGTTGGATACCCCATGTTTGCATGTAACCTGGTACACCAGAGATACTACCAACTATGCTATTGAATGGTAGTGTGAAGAAGTATTGTTCTTCGTGGCGGTTAGCAGCATCTTTATCACCACGTTCTAATTCCAAAGCAAAGTACATGCTCTCCAAACTGCGGATTTTACCCTCATTAGCGAGTTTGATTTGTGGCACTTCTTCATTCTCTTTACGTACAAAGAGTACATCGGCATTGAGAGTACGGTCATCGGTCACTTCGATGGTTCCTTGTGGCACCCAAGCTGCAATGATACGGTTGGTCTTGAAGTCATATACCACGCGAATCAAGTATGTTCCGTTGGTTGTACCAGAGCCAATCACTGTGCGTTGTACTGGAGTATTGCTCTCTTCGCCAGTTACTTCGTTGATTACATAACCTAAGAGGTGGTCATATGCTGTAATTTCAATGCTTGGTGAAGTTGCCTCAACATACAACGATGCAGAAGGGTAGCTATTGGTAATAGGTACATAGAAATCGCGTTGATATACCCAGTTACTGATATCTTGCATTTTATTTTCTAAACCAGAAGTACCATATGGCAGTTTTGTGCTACAATTCTTATCCTTGTATGCGTTGTCGCAATGGATATTGAGGTAGTTGTTGTATTCTGAACCTTTGATGATAGCACGACCGAAATAGTTGGTGCGTGGGTCGTATCCGAAGCGGACATTGATAACAAAATCATTTTGTTTGTTGTCTTCTGTTTTTACTTCAATATTTCCATTTTCGTTTGTTCCTTTACCCTGTGTTAATTTACCTGCAAGGTCATCATTATATTCGTTTGCCACACATGCACTGACATCCTTGCCTGTAAAACCTATCGTGTGCATTGCCTGTACCCAATAGTGGTTATAGAACTCGTTTTCGCGTGAGATGAAGTATGTGAATTTCAAACTATCCTTTTCATTGGCAGTCAAATCTTTAATCGAGTTCCATCCATGACCATCAATAAAGTCCTTTGTCGCATAAGAAGAACCCCATGTGCGGATATAGAAGTTGCCAGAGTAGGTAGATACATTATCCAGTCCATCTCCGGTCTCATTAACAGTTGCCGTATATACATCAGATTTAGCAAAAGTCGAAGGCTCAATGGTGGCAATCATTTTATCATTTTGGTATAGCATGATAACACCAGCTTTGTAACCAGTCTCGTTCATACCTGGAGCGAAGAATGACAATGTATCTTCTTCTGCAGTTACGATATTAGATGTAAATGTTTTGCCATTTCCCATAGCAATTCTAACTTGATATTGTGTAAGACAGCGAACATCTTCATATTTCAAACCACGGTCACCACTTCCATCATTGTAAACAAGATAACATCCGTCTTCAGTAACATCAGTAGCATTTGTAGAATAACGCCAATCCTCATTTCTATTATCATAGAATATATTGAAATTGGTTTTACCAGTATCATCTAATGGTATAGTTGCTTCAAAGTAGTAATGATAATCAGTTTGAGTCAAATAGTTCATTTTTTGGTCTGTTCCTCCGTTTTGAGCATTCCAATATCTGACATAGATCTTATCATTTTCCCACCAACCTATTCTATCTGCTTCTGGACCATGCTCTGTTGGCACCTTCACTTGAATAGTAATTTTGGTTCGCTTCGTGACGCTTACCGTGAATTTTTTTTCTATTCTAACATTGTCGAGGATATAAGTTACTGTCACTTCGGAGTCACCCTCTGCATTACCAAGAATGGTTACATTCGTTCCAGACATCATGGCGTTGATGCTTCCGTTGTCATCGTAATACACACTTGCTTTAATGTCTGCCACTTGATATCCCAGTCCTACATATATCTTAGGCATAACCACGATTTGTTCGCCCTCCATAAGGGTTACATTTTCAATGTCTTCAACTATCAAGTTGCCAGGGCAATCAGCAACTTTCAAACCATATTTACCTTTGTCTTCTGCTTTGTCAGAACCATTGTTCTCTGGGTCAAGGAGTTCGTAGCAAGTATCGTCAGCAGGAAGTTCCCAGTCAAGGGTTTGTGTGCTACCTCCTGAGTTACCGTCATTGATGATAAAGCGGTCGTAGTATGGATATTTCACGCTGAAGACGCGCCATGTGCCGTAGTTCTGCAATACAGGATCGCCTGGCCATGGAGTGAGTACAGCGTCGCTATAATCACGCCACATATATACATTCTTCACCCACCCTTCTGGGTCGTTTACTTTGATAATGACATTTTTATAGATAACAACATCTACGCTCTTTTCAAAGGTACGTCCGTGTACAGGGTTTTTAGCTTTTGCGATGAAGGTTATGATGCAAGGTTGAATATCGTCTGGCACATCGTATTCGTAGTCCGTAGAGATTGTATTGCTGAAATTGGTGATAGGGCTACCGCTAGTATCGCCAAGATACAAATCCACATCTGCACGAGAGTCAGAGCGGAATTGTACTGTGATATTTGCTCCTGCTTTGATGCGATCAATATTGATTTCATCTTTTGGCTGTGTCATCAAATTGAATGGCAGGGCAAGCGTTTTGAAATAAGAAGTCTTGACTGTTGCTTCGGCAATCTTAGTTCCCATCGCATTTTTGTAGTATGCGGTTACGGTGAGGTTGGTTGCAGTAGAGTAAATACCTTTCCAATCGAAGATATTGCTTGTTTGCTCAGCTGTGTTGCCGAAGGTGTAGTATGCAGTCAAGCCTTCCACCTCTGGGAGAGGACTAACTGTGATACGCGCTGCCTCGTCAGCGTAGAGTTGGTATGGGTCGGCTTCTGTACCATTACCTGCAAACCAATCGAGTAGTGCATCTTCGAAGACGCGTTGCTGGTTCAAGATACTTGTAGTTGGTTCTGGGATTTCAGGATAAGTAACGGTCAGTTTCTTGTCGCGAATGTTGAATGCGAATACATAGTCGCCTGCAACATCCACGCCCAAGCCACAGTTGTTTGCGCCCGTTTCCATTGTCCATCCGCCTTCGTGTACGCCTTCGCCACCACGAACCATAGTACCGTTGTTGCCTAACCATTGATCAGATTCATCGTCACTTCCATATGGATATTGATATACTTTGAAGCCCAAAGTGTCGTTGGTTTGTGTGATGTTTACGGTTACTAATCCGTCAGGACCTATGAGAGGATATTCGTCGGCTTTCCAGTCATTTTGCCAATCGCCAGGGATTCCGTAGATAGGTGTGTCGCTTGCTTCCCAAGAACCTTGGTATTTGTCTTTGTCTGCGCCTTCGGCTGTAATTTTCTCTCCAATAATGAATCGATTGTTTGTAGGGTTTACAGGGATAACATAGTCAACGGATTGGTTCCACTTAACATTATCATTCCAAGAAGGCTCAGCTGCTGTAGGATTAATGCGTACAAAAATCACATCGCTATAGCCCGGAGGGATAGTACAACCATATGCACCAGTATAGTCTGTCTCTTTGGTGGTGAGTTCAATCCATTCGTTACCTCCGTAGCGATTGAATGCGTATGCATAGAAAATAGCTTTGTCCGATAGCCAAGTGTCGTTTGGACGGAGATAAACCACTTGATCCTCTTCGGTTACGAAGTGAGCGGTAATATCCACTGGTCCGCAGACGGTGTATTCGCCCGCGCCAGTGTATTCCTCTTTTGTGCCATTGATTTCGGAGTGTCCTAATTTGAATCCTGGACTTGGTGTGTATGCTACAGTGAAAGTACTACCCGCTGCTATGTTGGTAATTTGCTGAGGAGTGTTGGTCACGGTAGTAGTGTTATCGCCAACAGTCACTGCAATAGAACCTGCTTCAGGAGCATTGATGTTGATAGTGTAGGTAGGAACGGTGTAGGTGGTCCAAAGAATACTCCATCCTGTTGTAGAATTATCCCACGCACCACTTGGAACAGTAAAATAATTGTGCTTTATATCGTATGCACTAAATTCCAAATCGCCAGTTTGATTCCATCTATTATCCCAGTTATTAGTATTAGTACTAGGATTCATACGACAGAAAATGACATTTGGATATTCTTTATCTTTAGGAATATCACATTCATATATACCATCTGCATCGCTGTCGGACATACTTACCCATGTATTTCCAAAAGCATCATCACCCTTTTTAAAGAAATATGCTGCAAAGCGTGCGTTGGATTGCTTCCAATTGCTATTAGGAGTTAGATACAATTTGGACAAATCCAAAAGATTCTTGTCTGCTGCTGGAGTGGTGAGATTACCTGTCTCATTCCATTTGTAATCCCAATGCAATCCATCGTTTTTGCTTGCATCGCCTTTACCTTTAGGGTCTAAACGCACAAATTTGAAATCCAAATAGCTCGCAGGAACTTCAGCTGTAAAATACTCACCACTACATCCTAAATCGGTCATTTCTACCCAACCAATGTTGTCAGTGCCATCTCCCCAATAATAAATAGCATAACGAGCATTGGCTTGCTTCCATTGGTCGTTTGGCTTGAGTATAACTGGAGTAGGAGGTAGTGCCTGCCAAACAGCATATAGGTTTACAATAGCATTGTTGTTGTCAGTTAGATTCTTAACCGTTTGTTTGTCTGTATATGTAGCTGTTGTAGCAGACGATGATTTTGCCCAACCCAAGAAGGTGTAACCTTTGCGTGTAAATGCATTAGCCGTCAATGCTTTTTCTTCATTGTAGGTGAAGGATTGATTAGACATTGTACCTGTACCATTGTTAGCATTGAATTTTACGGTATATTGGTTTGCTGTCCATTGTGCATAAAGGGTAGTGTTGCTTGTCTTGTCCCAATTCTTTTCACTGCTTCCGTTCGCGTCGTAGTATTTAGTACCACCTGAAGTTGCATCAAAATAGCCGTTAAAGGTATATCCTGTGCGAGTTGGTGGGGTAATGGTTGGCATAGCAGCTGCATAAGTGGCAGTTACAGATGATGTTCCTCCCGTACCTGATTGTCTGTTCAATGTGACAGTGTATTGTTCTGGTTTCGCATCAACAGTGATTTTTACATCCTTAGTAGGCATCGTGAAGGTGTATTGGTTGTTAGCGTTAGGTCCTGTAAGTGCAGGTCCGTCGCTGGAAACACTCACGCGATAGCCCGCAGTTGGATTCACTACGAATGTGACAGTCGCGCCTTCTTCTGCTGTGGTAGGATTAGAGTTGCCGTATGTCCAACCCGTTTTTTGTGGGGTATAGGTGATATTGTGGGATGTAGCAGGCATCTCCTCAAATTTCACATATACATTTGTGCCAGTGGTAACTGTAACTGTGTAAGTGTTATTTGTTCCATTGCCGAGCGATGTCGTGCAATTAGAGTCTTTATACCAACCTTCTATTTGGTAGCCTGCCGAAGGTGTTGCTGTGAATACAATTGTGCTACCGTAGTTCACTTTATTGCCAGAACTGATGCTTGTGCTTTCAACTTTCGCTGTGATAGCACCATGACCTGAACTATGTACACCAAATAAGACGGTGTGTTGTTTTGTTGAGAAGCGGGCATAAACAGTAGTTGCTGCTGTTGGATAATAAGTGTATGTTTTTTCTGTTGATAACTGTGTTCCACCTGTCGCTTCCGTGTACCAACCATCAAATTGATAACCTGCTTCTACATCACCAACTGTAAATGTAGTTGTTGCTGTACGGGCGGCGGATATATAGGAATCTTTAGAACCTGTTCCATGCGTTGCTTCCTGTTTTGTCACTGCCCCATTCCCTGTCATTTTATAAGAAGTTAGGCTAATAGTCGCTTTTGAGTTAGCAACAGTACCATCCACAACGGTGTTGATGGTTTGTTCGGAGTTAAGATCGTTATAACCTCCGCTCAGATGTCCTGCAGGAGAGGACGTGGTAATAGATGCGTTATTACTAGAAGTTGATGCATAAAATAGGTAGGAGTTGTTGTTATTTAGAGTATAGTTGGTCTTTGCTGCAGTATACTTGCCAGTAATCCATGATTTTCTATTGTCATATTTATTGTTTTCTCCACCCCAATTAGAACATCCATTTGCAAAAGCAAAATAAGTTGCATCACTCCAACCTGAGACTTTTAAATAGTACAAACTAGTGTTTGATATATTAGACATTCCGTAGAAGTTAGAGTAGGAATTATGCCCAACTACCATTTGTACATCACTAACACTCCACCCAGATTGGGTGGCATCAAAATAAATGTATCCGCCTTGAACCGTAGATGCTGCCCACGCGTTGCTAACTCCCATTAGTAGGAGAATGAGGATGGCAGTTATTCGTATACCTTTGGTATATCCTTGTAATAGGTTAAAAAATTGTTTCGCCTTCTTCTCGGCGTAAGTTGTAAATGTTTTCATATTGTTTTTGTTATTATTTACTGGTTGGGTCGGTTAATCTTTTATTTTCATAACATAATATTTTGTTTAATTCATAGCGAGTAATGGCTATCGGTTGCTGGCTTTTTTCAACAGTCCATTGTGCTACTAAATCATTTTTCTCTTTGCAAATTAATAAACCTATTGTGTCCCCATCTATTTCAGACTTATACATGTGATCAATGGCGGTACAATATAAATTCAACTTGCTCACAAATTCTGGTTCAAATTTACCCGTCTTGAGTTCCACTACCACATAGCGACGCATTTTCAAATGATAGAAGAGAAGATCACAGTAGTATTCATCACCATTGATATCTAACTTTACTTGACGTCCTACATATGCAAATCCATCCCCTAATTCTATCAGAAAACGAGAAATATTTTCTTCTAATCCCAACTGTAAGTCCCGTTCTTTATATCCTTCGGACAAACCGAGAAAATCAAAATGATATGGGTCTTTGATTATTTCTTTTGCATAATCACTTTCTACAGGTGGTAAAGTTTGCAAAAAATTATTGATAGAAATACCTTTTGACTCATATAAGTCAGTAGCCATCATATTCAACAACATGTTTCTACTCCATCCGTGTTCCACGATTTGAGTAATGTAAAAGAAAGCTTTCTCTGGAGAATATCGTTTGTCCAATAGATAGCGAATATGTCCCCATGGCACGAGCGAAACATAATCCAACGCAGTTTCTGCCACAGGTTGTGGCAGATTGGTGTTGGTAGATTCTGCTACAGGTTGTGGCAGATTTTTATGTATCTGAATAAAAGTAAGATACATATTTTTCATATAATGGAGGTTGCGATATGAAAACCCCTTCGCATTTGGGAATTCACGTTGCAAATCTTCACTTAATCTATAAATCAATGCATCGCCATATTTCTCATGCTCTTGCATCTCAACAATATCTCTTCCGATAGACCAATACAGCATAATTAACTCACGATTCACTCCTATCGCAGTGTGAATGTGAGAATGCTTGATACGTTGCAACAGCGCACCAATCCATTTCGTGTATTTTTCACCAGATATTGTATCTATTTTTGTCATGTAGTTGTTGTTTTATTCGAGGTCTGTTATTTTTTTTCGTGAGCAGAGGTCAACCCAATGACCTAAGCCCGAGATGATTTTTGCTGTTATGTTGTGTGATTAAAGCTGGCTGTTTAAATCTTTTTCGATTTCTTCAATAGATGGGATAGATGATTTATAGTCCTTTGGATATAATTGTGAAAGTTGATACTCGGAGATACCTATAGGAGCACTGATGTTCTCCAATGCATATCGTGCCAATACATTATCCTTGTCGCGGCAAATCAGTAAACCAATAGTAGGATTATCTAATTCCGACTTCAACTGATGATTGACAGCAGATACATACAAACTCAATTGTCCAAGATATTCTGCTTTGAATGTACCAATCTTCAACTCTACTACACAATAAGCATGAATGCGCGCATTATAGAAAAGTAAGTCAGGAAATATCTCGCTTTCGCCTACACCCAATCGTATTTGTCTGCCCATATATGCCCATCCTACACCTAATTCTAACAAGAAACGGGAAACATTGTTCACCAAAGCATCTTCTAATTCTTTCTCTTTAAAGTTCTCTGTAAGTGTGAGAAAATCAAAATTATAAGGGTCTTTTGTTATCTGTTGTGCTAAATCGCTCTGTGGAGTGGGCAACACTTTTTGGAAATTTGTGATAGCTTTACCCTCGCGTTCGTAGAGGTTAGACTTCAGGTGGTTGAGAAGCATATCTCGTCCCCATTGGTTCTGATAGGTCATCTGTACATAAAATAGTGCCTTTTGGACATTGTCCTTGCATTTATCAATGATACGACGATGATGATCCCATGGAATGGAAAATAGTATTTGTTCTATGGTCAAATCGTCCGCAATTTGCGGAAGATTTGATGCTTTGAATTCTTCCGCGACTTGCGGAAGAATTGTAATGACTTGAGAATACATGGAATAGAACTGTGTCATGTATCTTAAGTTGATTTCAGATAGTCCTTTTACATCGGGGAGTTCGCGTCGCAAATCTCGGCTTAATGTCTTGTAGAAAGCCGAGCCGTAGGTGTTCTCCCATTGTCGTTCATATATATCATGTCCAACGCTCCAATAGAACTGCAGCAATTCGCGTGACACCGATTGTGCGGCTTTCAGTCGCGCGGAGAGATAGCGTTGTTTGAGAGATGTAATCAAACAACGATAGTCTTGACTATTGGTCAGTGCGGTTGGATTGCTATATCTTATTTCTTCTTTCATCTCATTTAGATGCCTTCACACATTGTTATGTGGTATGTCGCGGGGCGACATGGGTTCGTTTTTATTTT
>JAFNUD010000103.1 GCA_017384225.1 Paludibacteraceae bacterium | reverse complement strand
GTTTGTTGAAATTGTGGAACGGACGGCTATTTTTATCTAAAAAATGGCTTTCTACTATTTGCCAAACAAATGCATTTTGTGGTATCGAAACGAGTTGCAGATCTACTAATTGACGAATTAGATAGTAAAGATAGGCTTGTTTGCCAATCCATTTGATGCGTGCGGTAGAAGGATTACCTTCAAAAATGGCAGAGAAATCATCTGGGTTGGTATCAGGTGCTATCCACTGAGCTTTGAGTAGGTGTTGGTAGAGCGATGTTATGCGCTGAGGAGCAGTAGCAAACCAGCGATAGGTGAAGGTAGCTGTTTGCAACTTAGGCGTTCTCACACGGACAGTTGCCGCAGTAGTGGCAGACTTACTACTATTGACAATTTGAATGCCAATGCCGCCTGCTTCGATATTGTTGATTTCGTAGTCCACATGTTTGGACTGCACATAGTCACCTGCTACATTGATGATGGTTTTTGCTTCTTCCATAGTTGATTATATTACGGTTTAAAGTGATTATAATAGAACTTATTTATCCTCTTCAAATGGTAGTGTCGGCAAAGAGAAATGGTCGAAATCTGATTCGAAAATACGATCTTGAATAATGCGGTATTTCTCGAACTCTGTTTCGGCATACTCTTTCGCTTGTTCGGCAGTCACATTTCCTGCTCCTGTCAGGATAGGGCGCTCGGTAGTATCTAAGAATTTGTCAATACGCTTTGCCCAATCCTCCATGGTCATCGGAATATGTCGTTTAGCCATATCTTCTGCGACCTCTAAGAAACCATTTACGATACGCCCCATAGACTCTAACTCTATCTCTTTGAGATAATTCTTTGCTACGCTCACATCTGGTTTGAGAATTTTTCCTTTAGGAGCATGTTCCCATGTAGTCAATCCCATATGTTCTTTCTCTGCATCAGCTCGTTCTAAGATTAGTTCTGCTGCGGTATGCCCATGTACAGCGTAGTGCATTTTGTTTTGCACTTTAGCAAAGAACTCTTGTGTGGTTGGAGCATTCGGATTGTAATCTATAGCAGTAGCATAGATGTCTGTTATCTTCTGATAGAAGCGGCGCTCGGAGAGGCGAATTTCTCGAATTTCGGCAAGTAGATATTCAAAATAATCTTCGCTAATAAACGCCCCATTTTCCATGCGCTTGCGATCAATGATGTAACCACGAATAGCAAACTGACGAAGCACGGCTGTGCACCATTGACGGAATTGTGTAGCTCGGCGAGAATTAACACGATAGCCAACAGAGATGATGGCATCGAGGTTATAGAAAGTGACTTCTTTGGTTTGTGTTTTGCCTTCTATTGCACCATGCTGAGTGGTATGTCGGAATTTCCGACATACCACATCTGCTTGTAGTTCTCCACTCTCAAAGATGTGTTTTAGATGCTCGGTTATCGTCGAGCGTCCTTTGTCGAAAAGTGTTGCAATGGCTTCTTGTGTAGCCCAGATCATTTCGTCTTGGTAATACACTTGTACGCCCTGTGCCTTATCTTCTGCTTGAAAGATAAGGAATTCAGCTGTAGAGTTGCGTATTTGTAGTTGTTGTGCCATAGTTGATATGGTTATT
>JAFNUD010000037.1 GCA_017384225.1 Paludibacteraceae bacterium | reverse complement strand
GGAGGTGATGAGGTTATTAGGTGATAAGGTGAATCCGTATAATCGAATGAGAAAGAATCGGTTATGCGGATTTGTTGTTTAATAGATACTTGGATACATTTCGTACATTTTAGGAACTTTGTACATTTTATAACAATGCCTAAAGTGTACAAAATGTACAAAGTGTATATCTTACTTAACTTGTATCTTCAGTCTATCTTCGGCTAGTGGTATCGGAGTGGTAATGGTGTTACAATATGTCCCATCCTGAAAAAGGTTTACACATAAACAGATAAAAAAGTATCAATTATTAAGATTTAGTATTATGTGTAACCAAGAAAAAAAACTCAAAAGGATCAATCGAACTAGCTATTCCTTAACAGAAAAGCGCTCGATTCTAGATTTGTATTTTAAGTCAGGCTTATCATGTCGTCAATTTGCTCTGCAGCACGGAATAGAACGTTCCACCCTATCTCTTTGGCTTTCTTCTTGCAAGAATGCCGAAAAAAGTGTACCTTTGCAGTCCAAATTAATTGGTATGGATGCAAAAGACGAAATGCTGGAGAAACTCCGTGCAGAAAATGAGAAACTTCGCCACAATCTTGAGTTTGAACGCTTGCGCGTTCGAGCCTATGAGCGTTTAATTGAGATTGTCAAGGAAGAAGATGGCATCGATGTATTAAAAAAAGATGGTGCCAAACAGTAGACAGCCTGAGCACAGAGTGTAGAGACCAAAGTATCCTCACTTTGTGCCAACTGTTTGGCAAATCCCCTCAGGCATATTACAAACACAAGCGCCGTCCAATAAGTGAGCAAGCCGCAGAAAACGAGGTGTTAGAGATTGTAAAGTATTATCGCAGTCTGATGCCTCTAATAGGTGGTTTAAAACTGTATGTTATTGCCCAAGGTATCATGGGTAATACAATGCCTTTTGGACGTGATCGTTTCTTAAGTTTCTTACATCGCCACCACCTTATTATCCCACCTCGCAAACCAAGGCACACGACAAACTCTAATCACATTTATATGAAGTATCCTAATTGTGTAAAAGGAGTTAATGTGCAGTATGTCAATCAAGTATGGGTGAGTGATATAACCTACATTTATACAATAGATGATGGTTTTTGCTACTTACACTTGGTAACTGATTATTACTCTCGTGCTATACTTGGAGCGGTAGTTTCTCCCACTTTAGAAACGATATACTCTCAGCAAGCCTTACAACAAGCTATAGCCCAAGCAGGTGGCGGCAATTTATGTGGTACAACGCATCATTCTGATAGAGGAGTCCAATATGCTAGTGATGCCTATGTACTCTCGCTAAAAGAGCATCACATCCGTATCAGTATGACGGAGGATAGCAATCCAACGGATAATGGTTTAGCGGAGCGTGTGAATGGTATTTTGAAGACAGAATGGATATACAATCGTACTGCATATAGAAACCTGCAAGAAGCGCAAATAGAGATAGCTCATATTATAGATCTATACAACAATGTACGTCCTCATCGAAGCATTGATATGTGTACGCCGATGAGTGTTTATCTACAGGATGCCAGTCGTACACCACAAGCAGCATGGGATGAACACAATTGGGCAAGAGCTACCCCTTCCTCTCTCTGCCACGCGTGGCAGAGAGAGGAAGGTAATACTATCATCTAATAAAATAACAAACATCCATTTGTATATATCAGTAAAATGTATTACCTTTGCACCCGATTCGCCAAACAACAACCTATTAAGGAAATTTATCAACTCTTTTAGGATACCTAACAACCTTTTTAGGAGACCTATCAAAAAGTGACGATTCTTAAGAAACCTTTCCAGGAATAGTGTAAACCTTTTTCAGTTTTAATCAGCTCAAAGAAGCAAGGGATATGAATCACATAGTTATCACATACTAATCACATAGT
>JAFNUD010000102.1 GCA_017384225.1 Paludibacteraceae bacterium | reverse complement strand
TATATGGCTGCTCGTGCTGAGGCTCTCGGCGTAGAGTTGGATGACATCGATGCACTCGTAAACAAATACTACCACGATGTAGAGAAAGAGGCTATGCGTCGCTCTATCCTCGATGAGGGAAAGCGTCTCGATGGTCGTAAGACTACCGATATCCGTCCTATCTGGTGCGAGGTTTCTCCTCTGCCAGGACCTCACGGATCATCCATCTTCACCCGTGGTGAGACTCAATCACTCTCTACTGTTACGCTCGGTAACAGCCGCGATGAGAAGATGATTGATGAGGCACTTATCCAAGGTTCTGAGAAGTTCCTTCTCCACTACAATTTCCCTCCATTCTCTACTGGCGAGGCTCGTCCACAACGTGGTGTAGGTCGTCGTGAGATTGGTCACGGTAACTTGGCTTGCCGTGCGCTCAAGAGTGTAGTTCCTGCTGATTATCCTTACACTATCCGTGTAGTGAGCGATATCCTCGAGTCTAACGGTTCTTCTTCTATGGCTACCGTTTGCGCAGGTACTCTCGCCCTTATGGACGCTGGTGTACCTATCAAACCAGTATCTGGTATTGCTATGGGTCTTATCTCTGAGTGCAAGGGTACTAAGTACGCTATCTTGAGTGATATCCTTGGCGACGAGGATCACCTCGGCGATATGGACTTCAAGACCACAGGTACACGCGACGGTTTGACCGCTTGCCAAATGGATATCAAGGTGGACGGCTTGAGTTACGAGATCCTTGAGAACGCGCTTGCACAAGCACACGAGGCACGTATGTACATCCTCGACAAGATCGTTGAGACTATGCCAGAGGCTCGTCCTGACCTCAAACCTCATGCTCCACGCATCGTAAGCTTTATCATTCCTAAGGATATGATTGGTGCAGTGATTGGCCCTGGTGGTAAGATTATCCAAGGTATCCAAGCTGAGACTGGCGCTGTGGTTTCTATCGACGAGGTAGAAGAGGGCGGCAAGGTAGAGGTTGCATCAAACAACCAAGAGTCTATGGACGCTGCTATCGCTAAGATCAAAGCTATCGTGGCTATCCCAGAGGTTGGCGAGGTATATCAATCTACCGTTAAGTCTATTATGCCTTATGGCTGCTTCGTAGAGTTCATGCCAGGCAAAGAGGGCTTGCTCCACATCTCAGAGATTGATTGGAAACGCTATGAGACTATGGAAGAGACTGGCATCCAAGAGGGTGACAAGATTACTATCAAGCTCATGGAGGTTGACCAAAAGACTGGTAAGTTCAAACTCAGTGCAAAGGCATTGAAAGAGAAGCCAGAGGGTTATGTAGAGCCAGAGCGTCCTGCTCGTGGTGATCGCGGTCCTCGTCCAGAGCGTCGTGGTCCACGCCCTGAGCATCGTGGTGATCGTCCTGCTCGCAACCCAGAGGCAGACGGCGCACGCTTGAGCCGCCACTAATCAGAATACGGCTATTATTGCTATAGTATTATAGTATCTATGGTTTCTATAGTATCTATTATAGCTTACTGAATCCTATGATAAGAAAGACTAAGCTCTCTGCTTAGTCTTTCTTGTATTTTACGGGGTCTTTACGGGTTCTTGACGGGTTCGTTACGGAGTTGCCTCCGTATCGGCATACCCTCCTCGTATGTTTCGTTACCACCACGTTGCCACTACGATACCACTGCGATGATTATGGTATACTCATTAATCTCCTATAAGCGTAATGTTGGTGTGCGTAGTTGTTTATGTTGTCTTCTAAAACTGCTTTCTTAATTTCTCTATCACATCAGGAGTCTTGTCGCGTTATTTCTCACGCGCGCGCGTACATTATTATATACGCGTACGCGCGCTAATAGGTGTATATGGTTCTTTTGCAATATGGAGGTGTCAAAATGCCGATACTCGTAAAAATACGTATTGAAAATTTGGCTGGTTGAGAAAAAAGTAGTACCTTTGCACCCGATTTCGCGCTCAACGCAAGCGAGCGACAAACGGTAGCGAAATACACTGGAAATGTTAATGCTGAAAATCAGTCATTTACAAAGAAAGTGTTAAATTTAATGAAAAAAGTTACTCAAAAATTTGGTCAGTCCAGAAAAAAGCAGTACCTTTGCAGCCGATTTCGCAATGAACGCGAGTGAGCGTCTGTCGACTGCGGAACTGCTTGAAAATCGTAAAGCTGAAAATCAGTTACTTACGAAGAAAAAGCAAAAAATATTGAAAAAAGTTGCTTAAAAATTTGGTCAGTCAAAAAAAAAGCAGTACCTTTGCAGCCGATTTCGCAAGTAACGCAAGTGAGCGGTAAAAATAGCAGAAATCATGTAGTGATCTTTGAAAGTTTGATTAATCAATAATGTAGTACAAGAGAGCAGTAATGCTCAATTGGGAAACTGAAATACGTGTAATTCAAAATTCAAAATTCTGGATTCAAAATTATCACGGTTCCCGTTAATTAAGTACACAATAGATATCGGTTATTCTGAGCTAAAAAATAATTTCTTTTTACAACGAAGAGTTTGATCCTGGCTCAGGATGAAC
>JAFNUD010000101.1 GCA_017384225.1 Paludibacteraceae bacterium | reverse complement strand
TACATGTAATTTGTTAAAATATGACATTTTGTCAGTTGTGTTGTGTAATTTTGTCATATATTAACATAAATAACAACAAAATGCGACATTGGTATGATTATTGATATTGTCTATTACAGATTACAAACAGAAAGGAGGTGTAAATAATGGCAGAAAGAGACACAACAAGGTATGAGTTGAGAAATGGGAATAAGGTTGTTTACGTAGGAATAACAAACGATCCCATTAGACGTGAGCAAGAGCATGCTGCAGACAAAAACTTCACGAAGATGGTTCCCATTGGTCCTAAAGTCACACGTGCTACTGCTGAGAGATGGGAAGAGGAGCGCATAGCTACCTACAAGCAAAATCATCAAGGAGAACGTCCAAAATACAACCAGAACGATACTGGTAAATGATGGATAACACTATTAGTGTAAAATCGGCAGCAATGACATTTGTCGTTGCTGTTTTTTGAACATAGAAAAAAGATGCAGCACCCTACCATGCGGGTGCTGCTAGAGGATTTAATTAAAAACTCTTTTTTTTAACTCTTTGATTCTACAAAACTCCTTGATAGTATTGCAAGATGCGCAAGCGGAAGAGGTAGTTATATTGCGCTTGCAGACGAGTAGATTGGGCTTGCAAATAGTTGTTACGAGCCTCTTGGTATTCATAGAGCGTGCTACGTCCTGCTTCGTATTTCTGAGTAGCATAACGCAAGGCCTCAGCCGCAGCGCGTTCAGCTTTTTCAGCAGAAATTTGCTCTGCACTAGCATTCTTTGCATTAAAGTAGGCCTGGTCGATCTCTTTGCGTAGATCATTCTTCTGCTGTTCTAAATCTAGACGCGCATTCTCCAATGCCAATTTCTGTTGTTTTACACGCGTGGTAGTTTGGTTCTTGTCATAGATGGGAACATGTAAATTCAGTCCTACAGAAGCACTAAAATTATCTCTCATTTGTGTTCCAAATGGCTGATTCTCTGCTCCTTGCATATCATAATATCCTGTTCCCACATTTGCACCTGCCGATAATGTAGGCGAATAAGCCGACTTGGCACCTTTTAGCGCACTCTCATTGGCTTGAACTTGATATTCCATCGCTTTGATTTCAGGGCGATTTTGCAATGCGATACGATATACCTCATCATTATTAGGCAATAATCCAGCATTCAATTCCTCATCGCTTGGTACTACTATATCAAAACCATCTACATTCTCTAATTCAATAGCCTGTGCTAAATCCAACAAAGCCAATTGCAAGTTGTTTTGACGTTGCGTAATCTCCAACTCCTCGCGAGCTGCTTGCGCCTGTAACGTGTATAATTCGCCAGCAGGCAAGCGTTGTTGTGCTACAAGAGCAGAGTCTTGTTTGATTTTTAGGTGAGTGTCTTCTAATTGATTTTCCGCAACAATCAAGAGCTCCTTGCAGAGCAATACTTGCAGATACATGCTGGATATGTTCATCTTGATCTGCGATTGTATAGCCAGCATGTTTGCTTCGGATGCTTGCATGTTAGCACGCGCTTGATCAATATTGTATTTCATTTGCAAACCATCAAAGAGCACAATGTTGGCGGAGAGATTGAAGGTCGTTTGTGATGAGTTTTGTGCATAATAGATGTTGTCAGCACCTATTGAGCGACCAAAAATCCAATTCTGCCCTGCCGAGCCACTGATAGTAGGAGAAATATCGGCTTTCGATTGTGCATATTGCAAGCGTTGTGATGCATATTGATTCCCTTGCTTCTGTACATCCAAATTGTTTAGCAAAGCTGAATCAATACACTGCTGGAGAGTCAACACCTCGGCGTAAAGTGCCAAAGAGCACAAACACCCCAAAAGAAAAAGTAATCGTTTCATAGTCTTATTAGTTGAGTTGGTTTCCACGGATAATATCGCCCGCAGAGAGTCCTTCGATAACTTCTATGTTCAGTCCATCAGACAATCCTGTGCGGATTTCGCGGCGTTCAGCAGCTTGGGTGGTGGTGTCTGTAATAACTTGTACATATGATTTCTCGCCTTCCATAACTACTGTAGCTTCTGGAATAGTGAGCACATCTACACTTTCCGCTAACACAATTTCGGCATTTGCACTATATCCTGCACGAATAACTACACTATCAGGAATAGTAGCAGCACCTTTTATTTCGAACATCATTGCACCATTCTCCTCAGTTCCCTTTGGAGCAATATATTCAAGCGTTGCCGTGAAGCGTTGGTCGTTGAGTGCACCAATCACCAAGTCCATGCGCATGCCTTCACGCAATTTGCCCACCTCCGTTTCGTCAATGTTACCGACAAACAATAGATCTTGCATATCTGCCACAGTAGCAATCGTAGTACCGTCGTTGAACGTATTGCTGAGAATCACAGAATTACCCACTTTGACTGGCACATTCAATACCGTACCCGCAATCGTAGCTTTCACGATAGTATTGGTGAATCCAGCCTCTGCTTTTTGTGCTACACCATCGCGTGTAATGCTCAGTTGATCTTCCGCAGCTTGTAGTTCTTCAAGATTGGATATATACTGCAAGAGAGATTTCTCATAGGTTTCATAGGCTATCACCTCTTGTTGCAACAATGCGGAGTCACGTTCAAAAATCTTACGCGCATTCTCCAAATTATATTTAGCTAAACGCACGCGTGATTCTGCACTACTGAGTTGTGCCATATCGGGTATGACTTTGATTTTTGCTATTGCATCTCCCACACGCACTTTATCGCCTGCTTGCTTATAGAGTTCGGCGATAATACCTGAAATTTGAGGTTTGATTTCGACTTCGTCGCGTGGCTCGATCTTACCCGTGACGATGGTTGTCTTTTGGATAGTACTTACCACTACCTCTTTGGTTTCATACTTCACTTCTTTAGGGCGTGATTGCTTCCATAGGTATGCGAACACACCTGCTACAACCACTACGAGGATTGCCAATAGAATCCATTTCTTTGCTTTTTTCATATCTTTTCTTATTTATTCTTCGTTTAATGCTTCAATTGGTTTGATTGCTAAGGCTCTGCGTGCAGGCAGAATACCAGCAAGGAGTCCGACAATCAATAGAATCAATAGTCCTCCGATAGCAATCGAAAAACTGATTTGTATGTTCTGACTAAACATCTCGTTGTCTTTAAGTGCCATTTCTGCTACGCGCAACACACCGACTGCTGCCACAATTCCCAATATACCCGATAGCAATGTCAATAGGGTACTTTCAGCTAATATCTGCTTCAAAATGACCCAGGGACTAGCACCTATGGCACGACGAATACCAATCTCTTTGGTACGCTCACGAACTGTCACGAGCATGATGTTACTCACGCCCACGGCACCTGAAATCAACGTGCCTAAGCCAATAAGCCATATCAATGCAGTCAAACCAAGTACGAGATATTTGAAGGCTTTGAGCATGTCTTCCATATTCATTGTGTACATAGCTCGTTGGTCATCTGGAGCAATGGTATAGAGCTCTTTGAGAATCGTTTTCAGCTCTTCTTCTACTATGCTAACTTGTACATTGCGTTGAGCTGTAGCCATGATAAGGTGAACATTATCGCCCAACTGGCGTGCTTGCTGCAACGTGGATATAGGCCATAATACCTGTTGGTCAGGATATCCACCAATATTAACTTGTGCTTTACATTTAGCTTTGACACCCACAATGCGGAATTGCATACTACCTATGTGCAATACTTTTCCAACAGGGTTTTCTCCTTCAGGAAATAGTTTGTGATACACCTCGTTACCTATAACACACACTTTACGTTTTTCTTGCACATCAATATCGTTAATATCCCGTCCATATAGCAATGGAACATACATAACATTGGGATATTCTGCTGTAATACCTACCATGCTATATTCCTCATGCCATGAGCCATAGCGCACATTTCCATCTCCGCCAAAGCACATAGGTGCGATTATTTCAGCATGTTTAGCAGCTTGGCGAATGGTTGGCAAATCTTGATTATGTATTGACCAACTACGCCCTTTTCGTAATCCTTTGTAAGGTTTGCTAGTCCTATCAGGAATGACGAAGCAAGAGTTAGTAGCAAAACCCTCAATATTCGTCATAATTCCTTGTGTGAGTGATTGACCTACACCCACCAAGACAAGCAACATCATCATACCCCAAAAGACACCGAATCCCGTCATGATACTCCGTGAACGGTTCTTGGAAATCGTAGCCCATATCTCTTCAAAAAAATCCATACTCTATCTATTTTACTTATCCGCATTCATTGCTTCTATTGGTTTGATACGCATCGCTCTGTAGGCAGGAATAGCACCTGCGATGACACCAATAATGACTAAAATTAGGGTAGCAATTAGTATTGCTCCGAGATCAACGGAAGGATTTTGGAGCACTTGTTCTGCGCCTTGACTATTAGCAACAACCATGCGAATAATAGCTACCACTCCGCTACCGATCAACACTCCTACAAATCCAAAGAAGGTGGTAATTATCAGCGATTCGCCGACTACAGACCACATGATCGTGGCTGGTGGCGCGCCTAATGCTTTTCGAATCCCTAATTCTTTGGTACGTTCGCGTACAGATACCAACATGATGTTGCTCACACCTACTGCGCCAGAGATGAGTGTGCATAATCCTAATAGCAAGATAAATAAACGGATAGCACCCATAACACGCCCCTGCTCTTCTACTGATTCTTCTTGTGTCCATACGCCAATAGCACGAGGATCATCCTTATCAAACTGCATAGGACCAGCAAGCAAATTCTTGACTTTTTTCTCTATATCGCGTGTGCCACTAGTCATGGTCATGCACATCTTACCAAACTCACGATAAGTACTGAAAATACTTTGGTGTGTACTGAAAGGGATATATATACTGGCTCCTTGCCATCGATCGCCTTTCTCGCAAACACCCACTATACGAAAACGCACATTGCTCACTTTGATGTATGCTCCTAATATCTGATCCGCTGTTACCCCTAACATCTCAATTGCTCGTTCGTCTAACACACCAACCTTCTCACGTTCTGCTATATCTCGGGCATTCACAAAGCGACCAGATAATAGTCGTTTGTTAAAAATGTGTTGATAATCACTTTCTACGCCTACCACTTCAAGGGTAATACTCTCTTTGCTATAGACAGTTTCTACGTTATACTTTGAAACAACACGAGAGAATAATTCCACTTCTGGCATTGAGCGGATTATCTGTGCGTGGTTATCATTAAAAAACATATACCTTTCTTTGGGTAAGCCCTTGTAAGGAATGGATGTCCAAGACGACCAAACATCCACCGAGTTACTCAAGCGCGAACCATAGTTGGCGTGCATACCATTCTCTAGTCCATTGCTCACGCCAAGCAATACAACCAAAATAAAGATTCCCCATACCACAGCAAAGCCAGTCATGGCAGTACGGAACTTATTCTGCCGCAGGGATTCCCATATTTCTCTCAATAAATCGCTCATTAGATGATTCCGTCTTTGATTCGAATGATACGCTGAGTAGCATCGGCTATGCTCTGTTCGTGAGTCACAATGATTGTTGTAATACCATCGTTATTGAGTTGCTTGAAGACTTCCATCATTTCTACAGATGTTTTGGAATCCAATGCACCCGTTGGCTCATCCGCCAAAAGGATACGAGGATTGCCAACAATCGCGCGAGCGATAGCTACGCGCTGGCGCTGACCACCAGACATTTCGCTGGGGAGATGTGTTGCCCAATCTTTGAGTCCCATACGCTCCAACTGCTCCATGGCACGCATGTAACGTTCTTTGCGAGGGACACCTTTATAATATAAGGGAAGAGCTACATTCTCTACTGCGTTCTTGAAGTTGAGCAGATTGAAGCTCTGAAACACAAAGCCAATGAGTTCGTTGCGTAAATGTGCACCCTGTGTTTCGCTGAGGTCTTTGATGAGATGTCCGTCTAAATAGTATGCACCCTCATCGTAATTATCGAGTATGCCCAAGATGTTTAGCAATGTGGATTTGCCCGATCCTGACGAGCCCATAATAGATACCAATTCTCCTTTGTTGATGTGCAAATCAATACCCTTGAGCACATGCAACGCGTTGGGTGTACCCAAATTGTAAGTTTTGTGGATGTTTTCTAAATGTATCATTGTTTTTGATTATGTTTTCTCGTATTCAATTTATTAGACAAATGATAGAGCATCGATATTACATTTTCTATCAAAAATCATGCAAACATATAGTTATCTGTAATAAAAAAGCGCAAGTTTTCTTTGCTTCAATTTGACTCTTTGAGGATTCTGGACTACCTTACTTATTCAAATCTACGCACGGAAAACTCACGCGAAAAGCATGAGCGTGCATAAACCGTACTTGAATAAGTAATGATCTTTTGAAAGTGTCCAGTTTTCAAAGAATCAAGTTTGGGCTTATAACGCTATATTTATATGTCATGCACCGTTTTTGGTGCTGGTTGTTAAAAATTCGACTGCAAAGGTAGTGAAAAAAAATGGACTGAGCAAGTGGAAAATGCGAAAAGATGATTTTTTAAGCTGTCTTATACTGAAATAGGTTTACTCATAAAATGAACAAAAAGTATCAATTATTAAACCACACCGTTGCCCACAGCCATGCAGACTTCTTCTGTGGTCTTTTCCGGAAAGCCGCACTGCCGCAGCGCAATATTCACCCCGTCTGCCAGATCGGCCAGCGTGTCCAGCAGGGTGCCGTCCAGGTCAAAAATCACTGTTGTATAGTTTTTCATGATTTCTCGCTTTCATATATACAATGATATATCCCATTATATCGCCGTTTTTCCGGGTTGTCAAACCTTTTTGGGAATCCCACGCCGGTCAGAGAGAATTTCGGAAAATTACGGAAAAACGATTGCATTTTCTCCCGGTTACCTGTATAATAAAACCAAAGAAAACTGTGTAAAAACGGAGGAAAATTATGGCATTTCAGAGAATTGAACATACCGTGGATTTCTGCGTGGTAGGCGGAGGACTTGCAGGGATGTGCGCCGCTATCGCAGCAGCC
>JAFNUD010000100.1 GCA_017384225.1 Paludibacteraceae bacterium | reverse complement strand
TTATATAATGGCACAACATTATGAGGCAGCCGGCGTAAACCTCGAAGCCGGATACGAAGTAGTAAGTCGTATTAAATCGCATGTAAAAAGTACCAACCGTTTTGGCTCTATGGGCAATATCGGTTCGTTTGGTGGAATGTTCGACCTCTCGGCACTCAATATCAAAGAGCCAGTTCTCGTCAGCGGTACCGATGGTGTAGGTACCAAACTCAAACTCGCTTTCGCAATGGACAAGCACGATACCATTGGTATTGATGCTGTAGCCATGTGCGTGAACGATGTATTGGCACAAGGCGCTGAACCACTTATCTTCCTTGACTATGTGGCTATTGGTCACAACATCCCTGAGAAGGTAGAAGCTATCGTGGCAGGCGTGGCAGAAGGTTGCCGCCAAGCAGGTTGCGCACTCGTAGGTGGCGAGACCGCTGAGATGCCAGGTATGTACGGCGATGGCGAATACGATATCGCAGGTTACACCACAGGTGTAGTGGAGAAATCTCAGCTCATCGACGGCAGCAAGGTGGCTGTAGGCGATGTACTTGTGGGTATCTCTTCTTCTGGCGTACACAGCAACGGCTTCAGTCTCGTGCGCAAGGTGGTTAGCGATGCAGGTCTGGACCTCCACACCGTTTATCCAGAACTCAGCGCAGACAAGAAACTCGGCGAAGTGCTCCTCACTCCAACTCGCATCTATGTGAAGCAAGTGCTGGAGGTGATCCACAATTGCGATGTGCACGGCGTAGCCCATATCACTGGTGGTGGCTTTGACGAGAACATCCCTCGTATCTTGAAAGAGGGTCAAGGCTTCAGCGTAACCGAGGGCTCATGGGAGATTCTTCCAGTATTCCAATGCCTCGAGAAGTGGGGTAATATCCCTCACCGTGAGATGTTCAATATCTTTAACATGGGTATCGGTATGGTGATTGCTATGCCTGCGGCAGACGCAGAGAAAGCCATCGCTATCCTCGCTAAGCACGGCGACAAAGCCCAAATCATCGGTAAAGTCATCGAAGGCGAGAACGAGATACTATAAATAAGACTCCTGCTCGCTGCGCTCACGAAATCTAAATAAATCTTTTATCCACGCTACTGATTATTATTACAGTCCGCTCCTCGTTTCGCTCAAACGAAACTCGTGCGCTAAATCTTCAGTAAATGTGGCATATTATATAGATTTCAGGCAAAGTAAATAGGACAATTAGGAATCATGACTAACCACGAGTTATCATATCAAATACGCGGTGCAGCCATGGAAGTGTACAATGCATTTGGACCTGGTTTGCTTGAATCGGTCTATCATAAGGCATTGGTCTATGAGTTGCAAGAGCGTGGATTAAAAGTGCAATCCGAAGTGCCTGTAGAGGTTTTCTACAAAGGACATTTGGTAGAGAATTCACTGCGTTTGGATATACTCGTTGAAGATCAGATAATCATAGAACTAAAATCAGTAGAAGAGTTACTACCAGTTCATTATAAGCAACTTAAAACATATTTAAGATTGTATAAAAAAGAACAAGGTTGGTTGATAAATTTTGGAGCGTATGATTTTACCGAAGGACTGCGTTCCGTAAAAGTCGATCAAAAACCCACTACATTTACTGAAGATTAGTGATGAGTTTTGGATGTTCCCAAAACGAAGAGCGAAGGCAATAAAAACAAACAACATCGTAAAATAAGATTTAATTAAGATTTCTGCCCGATAGGGCAAGGAGATAAAACAAATAACATTATGGCAAAAAGAGCATTAGTCAGCGTAAGCGACAAATCAGGATTGGTAGATTTCGTGAAAGGTCTGCAAACAGCGGGCTGGGAAATCATCGCCACAGGCGGTACACAAAAATTATTAGAGAACTCAGGCGTTAACACCATCGGTATCAGCGATGTAACTGGTTTTCCTGAGATTTGCGACGGTCGCGTTAAGACCCTTCACCCAAAGGTACATGGTGGTCTTCTCGCACGCCGTGACGAACCATCTCACCTCCAAGCACTGGAGGAGAACGGCATCTCATTCATTGACCTCGTGTGCGTGAACCTCTATCCATTCCGCGAGACCATCGCCAAAGAGGGCGTAAGCATGGCAGACGCTATTGAGAACATCGATATAGGTGGTCCATCTATGCTCCGCAGTGCAGCTAAGAACTACAACGATGTGACCGTCGTTTGCGATCCAGCAGACTACGACACCATCCTCGCTGAGATCAACGCTACAGGTAATACCACTCTCGAGACTCGTCTCCAACTCTCTGCGAAGGCATACACCCACACCGCGCAATACGATGCATGCATCGCTACATACATGCGCGAGAAAGCAGGATTGAACGAGAAACTCTTCCTCGAGTTCGACCTCAAGCAAGGTCTTCGTTATGGCGAGAACCCTCACCAATCGGCTAAGTTCTATGCATCCACCAAAGCTATTCCATTCTCACTTGCCACAGGCAAACAACTCCAAGGCAAGGAGATGTCTTACAACAATATCCAAGATGCTAACGCTGCCCTCAATATCGCTCGCGACTTCCAAGAGCCATTCTGTGTAGCCCTCAAGCACATGAACCCATGTGGTGCTGCTGTGGCTGAGACCATTGAAGAGGCATGGCAAAAGGCATACGAGGCAGACACCGTAAGTATCTACGGCGGTATCGTGATCTGCAACCGCACCATCACCAAGGAGATTGCACTGGGCATGAAGCCTATCTTCCTCGAGATCGTCATCGCTCCTGACTTCACCGACGAGGCAATGGAGATCTTTGCTACCAAGAAGAACCTCCGCGTGATCCAAGTGGACATGACTCCAAGCACCGAGGCTATCGACCAATATGTGAGTGTCAACGGCGGTTTGCTCGTTCAACACCTCGATACCCAAATAGAGACGATCACAGCCGACATGTGCGCTACCAAGGTGCAACCTGATGCTGCAACTCTCGCAGATATGCAATTCGGCTGGAACATCGTTAAGCATGTGAAATCCAATGCTATTGTAGTGGTAAAGAACGGCCAAACATTGGGCGTAGGTGCTGGTCAAATGAATCGTGTAGGTAGCGCTGAGATTGCTATGAAGCAAGCGCACGCAGCAGGCGTGACCGAAGGTCTTATCCTCGCTTCTGATGGTTTCTTGCCATTCGACGATACAGTAGCATTGGCTGCACAATATGGTGTAACCGCTATCGTTCAACCAGGCGGCAGCATCCGCGACAACGACTGCGTAGTCAAAGCAGACGAACTCGGTATCTGCATGCTCATGACTGGCACACGCCACTTCAAGCATTAATCTTGGCTATGGGCGATTGGCCATTGGCTATGAACGATAAGATATTCTCAAATCCTCCCCTTGCAACTGTAGGGGGGAGGATTTTTTATTCTTTTTTCTTGCACACATCAAAAAAAAGCACTACCTTTGCCGTATAAACTACATAAACATTTCATAATCTAATAGCATCATGAAAAAACTCTTATTACCACTGCTTTTGTGCATTGTCCTAAAACCAACTATTGCAGCCACTTCCGCTTCTTTCTGTTGGGGTAATGCTACTGTATATTTTGTCATTACAGACCGCTTCTGTAATGGCGATACAACCAACGATATCAACTACGGGCGTCTAGTGGATTATGGTAGCGAACAACTAAATGCAGCCACTTTTCATGGCGGTGACTTCAAAGGTATGCTGCAAAAAGCACAAGAGGGCTATTTCAAACAATTGGGTGTAGATGTTGTATGGATGACTGATGTCTATGAGCAAATCCATGGATGGATGCAAGGTAGTGGACCAATCAACGATTTTCCACACTATGGCTACCATGGCTACTATCCATTGGATTATACGCAAATCGATAAAAATTACGGCACTGTTGCTGAGTTTCGCGCTTTGGTTGATACCTTGCATGCTCAAGGCATACGCGTGATGCTTGGAGCGAACCTCAATAATCCGGGCTATCCCACCTTACTGGATGCCGTGCAACTTGGATTTGCAGAAACGAATCTAAGCGAAGAGCAAGCCGTACAACATATCCGTTCATGGGACTATAGTCAGTTCTTTGAAAATAGAGCACAATGGAAAGGTTGGTATAATAGCGATTGGATTCGTATGCCGCATGAGGGTTGGGACGAGTCTAACCCACTAACGGCTACGCTCTTTGGATTACCTGACTTCAAAGACGAGAGTACCGCTACTACTACCATACCTACTTTCCTCAAACGCAAATGGAAAGCAGAAGCAAAAGCCAACGACCCTTGGGTGAATCCTTCGGCAAGAAAACTTCGCAAAGACCATGATTGGACACCTTCGCAATACCTCATCGCATGGATTGCAGCATGGGTGGAAGAATTTGGCATTGATGGTTTCCGTTGTGATATCGTGGAGAATGTCCATCTCGACACTTGGCAAGCACTACATACGGCTTGCAATCAAGCACTTAACAACTGGCGTTCAGCTCATCCCAATGATATCGCTTCTACCTGGACAGATGCCTTCTATATGACTGGCGACTATGATTGTGCCCACATCGACTATAAAGCAGATTATGCCAATGCTGGTTTTACTAGTATGGTCAATTTCTATTTCCCAAAACATGGCGATTTAGATGGTATCGTATATACATGGCAGTCATATGCAGATAGCGTAGCGGCATACGCCAATTGGCATCCATTTAGCTATCTCAACAATTCCTACCATCGTGATGCTGATATGAATAACATGATGGATTGCGCTACCACTTTTTTGCTCACACCAGGTATAGCTCAGATTTTCTATGGCGACGAAACCGGACGCAAACTAAGCGATGCACAGTATAATGTGGATAGCGACCAAGCTTTCCGTTCGGACATGAATTGGAATGACATCAATCATGAACAACTCCTACACTTCCAGAAACTCGGTCAGATTCGCCGTGCTAACCCTGTAATTGGTACAGGTAAACAACGCACCATCGATGCACATACTTGTCTGCGCTACAACGATACCGATGCCTTGCTCATCCGTTTGCTACCTAATGAGTGGCAACCCATACCTGTATCATCTATCTGGAATGACGGCACTAAAGTCCAAGAACTTTATACAGGTCAAGTGGCTGAAGTCAAAGAAGGCAAACTTTCTTTCCCTTATTACCAAAACCGAATTGCTATTTTAAAAGCATTGTAGCTTTATTATTGGCGATTGACTATAGGATATTGGAAACGATAATAAATACGAAAACCTCCCTTTGCTAGTGACAAAGGGAGGTTTTATCATTAAAATAGTCGAATATTTATAGTATCACAGAGCCATCGACAGAATAAATCATTCCGTTACGCAAAATCAGCAATTGTCCATCACGAAGGATTTTAGAGACACCTACTTCACTCTCATTCACCACATCATTCAAATCAGTAGGAGTTGAAGAAGTAGTAATAGTAGTGCGGATTGTCACATACTCATCTATGGCTAATTCTTCTTTGCTATCCTTTTTGTAGCTATAGAAATGAAGACGGGTTACATACGTACCTGTAGAGAATACATTACTGATAGCAACATACACTTCTTCATCCTCGTAATCATAGCCTACGGGAAATTGTGCTGTTCCATTGAATGGCACTTCATTATCGCCCGCTAAAATCTCCATACAAGCATTCTCATACTCGTAACGGAAGAGTACGCTACTCGTATGTGCCCATTTGCAGTAAAGCGTCTTTTGCAGGTTAGTGGCACTGAAAGTGAACATCTGTAAGTCGCTATAGTTGTTATCAAGCGAGATGTTGAAGGTCATAGAATGTGTAGAGAGAGAGAAATTGGGTTGATTTGGGTCAGGTAGTGTGCCCATAGGTACTGCCTCTGCGCGGAGTTGAATAACAATATCCTCTACCCCTTCGGTAGCAGTAGATAGACGCAATTCGCCTGTATAAACGCCTACTTCGTCGGTCTCCCAATATACGGATAGTTCCACAGGTTGCTTAGCTGTGGTTCGAATCACTTCTGTGCCGCAATAAAAAGCGGTGTCGCCAGTGAGGGTAACTGTGATATCGTCGGTAAGGTCGTTGAAGAGGAGTGTAAAGCGACGCACATCGCCCCAATCTTTCCAATTCACATCAGAGGCATAAGTGGTATCTGGTTCCATTTGTCCCCAATCAAGAATGGTGGTATCAACCGACATCCAAGAATCCAATACGCGGTCAGTCCATTCTGGAGCTGTGTTGGCATAGAGAATGGTCTTAGCCAAATAGCTGTCATCGTAGCCGCTATAAATATTAAAGATTTCGTTGGTACCTTGGCAGTTGTTGTAGATATATCGCGAAGTGAATCCCGCGTTCTTCACTTCCACCGTGGCATCATCTTGATTGATCTCTTTTATAGTCCACTTAGCTTGGTTGTCTAGCGTGGTACTACTACGTAATTTGCTATCGCTGATAGGGCGCAAGTAGTTGCCATCGGCATCCACAAAGATGATATAATCGCCTTCGCGCTTAATAGTGTAGGCATATGCTTGCTCGGCTGTAACGGTGTGGCGATTCTTGCCATAAGTGGCAGCTACACCTTTGATGTTATTCTTGCTGGTAACTTCGTTGTAGATACCCATAATATAATCTTCGCCCTCTTTGCTGGTGCCAAAGAAAACGAGCGCGCCATCCGTGAGGCAAGCAGGGTCTTTAACGGCATTATAGGTGACTGTGGTTTGATCCATAGCACCAAGGACGGTTACTTCGCAGGTATCAGCGAGTCCGACTGCAGTAGCTTTTACCCACACATAGGCAGTACCTTTGGCAAGTGCAGTGACTACACCATCGGCAACAGAAGCTACTTCGGGATTGGTGCTACCCCACTCTACGGTTTGGTCCACGGCATCTGCAGGTGTGAGGGTGGCAGTTAGCGTAGCATTGTCACCTACACGGAGGGTGAGCTGATTAGGGTCAATAGACACTTCTTCCACCACCACATCGGGTATGGTGCTCTCATCCAAGCGATAAAGCGAAATACCCTTCATATTGCTGCCCGCATGATAGAGCGAAAAACGAGGAGAAGAAGCATTATAAGCAAAGAAAACCTCATTATCATTCTTGCCTGGAGTTTGACTAACTACTTGAGCATTTCCATTCTCAAAAGAGATAGCAAAGTCCGTGATTGTCTTTTGATTGACATCCAAGTCACTGGTACCAGATTTATGGCCTATAGGCTTTGAGCCAAAGTATAAATTCCAATACGAACCATTTTTCTTGAGGGTGATAGTAGCAGGTTCGGAGAGTGTAACATTGTCGCTTGCGAATGTAGCTGTAGTTACATCAATATACTTCTTGGTAGAAGAGAATCCAGCACTAACATGACTTTTTTCAGCATAACCTAACACAATTTGATCGCCATCTTGTAGGGTCGCAGGATTGGTTATTTTGACGAATGTTTCGGCATGTAGTGCCACAACGCTTGCTAATGCAAGTAAAAAGAGATAAAAATGTTTCATGATGTAGTAATTCTAAAAACTTCTGCAAAAATAGTAAAAAAATACAATGTGTCCAAATTTTTAGTAATAATTTATCATTTTTATTAGTCATTTGAGCACATTTCTCGCTTTACAGCTTTAGAGTAATAAATAACGGTTAGCTATCTTCGGGGTATCTTTAGGGAAAATCTTGCTCTAAAAAAATGTCAAAAAAAGAGGTAAATACTTGCCTATGTAAAAAAAAAGTAGTAACTTTGCGGGCTAATATGGCAATCTAATTCAACAGACGGTATAATGGTCAGTATAGAGCACCTCAGCATAGAATATTCATCGCGTCCGATATTGGACGATATTACCTTTCTCATCAACCCACGCGACAGGGTGGCGCTCGTTGGCAAAAACGGTGCAGGCAAAACCACTCTACTCCGCCTTTTAGCAGGTGTGGAGACACCTTCTTCTGGACGCATCAGTAAGATGGGCGACCTGAGTATAGGTTACCTACCACAGGTAATGATGCACGTGGATGGCAAGACGCTCAGGGAGGATGTGATGTCGGTTATCGGCAATCGGGAATCGGATATCGGGGATGAGGCTCGATTTATCGCGGAGATGGATAGGACTATTATCGGTTTGGGATTTGAGAGGAAGGACTTTGACCGTCCTTGCTCGGAGTTCTCGGGCGGATGGCGTATGCGTATCGAGTTGGCGAAGATACTCTTGCAACACCCTGACCTGTTGCTCCTTGATGAGCCAACCAACCACTTGGACATAGAGTCTATACAATGGTTGGAGGAATTTTTGAAAACCAATGGAAGTGCCCTTGTATTGGTAAGTCACGACCGCGCCTTCTTGGATAACGTAACTACTCGAACGATAGAAATCACATTAGGACGTATCTACGACTACAATGTCCCTTATTCACAGTTCAAAGTGCTCCGTCAGGAGCGCCACGAGCAACAAGTTCGTGCATACCTCAATCAGCAAAAAATGATTCAAGAGACGGAAGAGTTTATCGAACGCTTCCGCTATAAAGCCACCAAAGCTGTACAGGTACAATCACGCATCAAACAATTGGAGAAATTAGAACGCTTGGAAGTGGATACAGAAGACAACTCACGATTGAGTTTGCGTTTTCCACCCGCACCACGAAGTGGCGATTTTCCCGTAATCATCGAAGATTTGCGCAAAGATTTTGGAGAGCATATGGTGTTCCAGAATGCGACCTTCACGATTCGTAGAGGCGAGAAAGTGGCGTTTGTGGGTAAGAACGGAGAGGGTAAGACGACCCTAGTGCGTTGTATTATGGGACAGTTAGACTACATGGGGCAATTGAAGATTGGGCATAACGTGAAGATTGGATATTTCGCGCAGAATCAAGCAGCATTATTAGATGGCGAACTGACTGTATTCCAAACGATTGACAACGTAGCAGTAGGAGATATTCGCACTCAAATTCGCAATATACTAGGTGCTTTTATGTTTGGCGGCGAGGCATCGGAAAAGAAAGTCAAAGTGCTTTCTGGTGGCGAACGCAGTCGCTTAGCAATGATACGTTTGCTACTGGAACCATGTAACCTACTCATTTTGGACGAGCCAACCAACCACCTTGATATGCAATCGAAAGATGTGCTAAAAGCAGCACTGAAGGAGTTTAACGGTACAGTAATCTGCGTGAGTCACGACCGTGATTTTCTCGATGGATTGGTGGAAAAAGTGTATGAGTTTGGTGGTGGTAAGGTAAAAGAACACTTAGGCGGTATCTATGATTTCCTCCGCAGCAAACGCATCGATTCCTTACAGGAATTGGAGAGAAAGGGCGATGAGGCAATGAGGCTAAAAGGCGAAGAGGCTAAAGGCGAGAGCTCTTCCAAACTCGACTATGCTGCTCAAAAAGCTGCAGCTGCAGCACGACGAAAGAAAGAAAAACAGATAGCCGACATAGAAGCCGCAATCGCCAAACTGGAGCAAGAGCAAAAAGAAATGGAAGAGGTGCTGGCAAATGTGGCACAACAAACGACAGAGAATTTCCAACGTTATGAGCATATCAAACGCGAAATGGAGCAACGCCTCTACGAGTGGGAGATACTCAGCGAAGAAGAATAAGAAATGAACGAGATTATAGACTATATCATTACATTCCTACTTTACGGAAATACTGTTGCTGCTAAATGGGTAGGATATACCGCTAACGAAAGTGAGTGGGAAAATTATCGTGTAGTTATCGTTCCAAACGGACATTTAGGCAAAGATATTGTGATGCCAGAATTAGATCGCTGCGCTGTAGAACGCTACGCTGTAGTTGGTAGATCGGCTTCGCCTGAAGATGAAGCGATTATACGCTATGTTATTCGCACGGATATTGTCTATAATACCTTCTTCTTTATCTCGCGTGCGGAAGAATTGATTAACACACAGCGCGATGAGCATGGAAGATTCTTAGCTAAATATTCGATTTTGGGTCAGAATAACCGTCTGATGATTCCTACGGTGGATGAATACGCTCGCATGCTGATGAAGCTACTTGATTTGCCATTGCCCACTCCATCGTTTAGCCAAATATACCTAACCCACGATGTAGATTCTATCGCTCAATATCGCCACCTTCGCGGTGCGTTAGGAGGCGTTGTACGCGGTCAATGGCGTGAGGTATTGGCATCGCAGAAAGATATCCACAATGACCCTGCATTCACCTTCTCATGGCTGATTGCACAAGATAAACAAGTCGAAAAAGCAGAGTGTATATACTTTGTAAAAGACACAAAAGGGCAAGGATATGACTATCCGCAATACCAACTTGAAGGTAAAGATTTCAGTACTGTAAAGCAGTTGATTGAAAATAGTGGTGCCAAGATTGGATGGCATGGAAGTTATTATGGCGATGAGGCAATGAGGCGATTAGGCGATAAGGCGAGCGAATTACACCGCAGCCATTATCTGCGTTGTTCTATTGATCGTATGCAAGAGTTAGCGGATATAGGGGTGACCAACGACTTTACGATGATGTTCCCTGACCATGTGGGATTCCGCTTGCAAACCACTCGTTCCGTACGCTGGATCAATCCGAAGACGATGACACTGACTAATTTAGTATTACATCCATTGACCATAATGGACTGTACATTGAGCAATACCAATTATATGAATCTCAACGAAGACGAAGCTTATTTTGAGTGTCAACGTCTGTTTGAAAAAGTGTATCAAAATGGCGGTGAAATCGTGGTTTTGTGGCATAATACAAATCCAATGGGTAACGCATACCATCGTAGTTTGTATCCCAAATTATTGGAAATGTTGATTGACAATTAGAAAACATGAAACTAAATATTCTTATATTAGCAGACCCATTTGGTAAGCCTTCCTATGCTCCAAGATTGCGCTATTTATGCAATTATCTGACAAGGAGAGGTCATCGGATTGAAGTATATACAGAGGAGTTTCAGCAGTTTAATTTTCCACATGACTACCCTATTATAGAAAAGCCGCTCTCCCACCACAACACTTGGCAATGGGCTTGGCAATCACTATGGTCATTGCTAACCGACTGGCGTAATCGTCAGTTCTCTCGGTGGGTAAGCGAACAAGTAACGGGGAAGAGTTTTGACCTTGTTTATTGTACTACATTCTCCACTTTTCCTCTCCGAGCTGCCCATGAGATAGCTCAAAAACTACAACTGCCATTGTGTGTAGATATTCGCGATTTAGACGAGCAAATACCAGGAGCTCAATATCAAAGTCATCGCCAATGGTGGGCAAGACCATTCAGCCGATGGTATCAGCAAGTGAATATTCGCCGACGCAACCGCGTGTTACGCGTAGCAAATAGTATTAGCACTATCTCACCATGGCACGTGGATTTTATTCGTAGATTCAACCCCAATGTACACCTGATTTATAATGGCTATGACCCATCACAGTTTTATGCTAAAAATATAGCAACCGACAAATTCCTTATCACCTATATCGGTAGGCTTTATGCATTTCAATCTCTACAACTCATTGAGCAGGCTCTTGCCGAACTCCAACTTCCAGAGGTAGAGCTCAACTTACATACCATGGATAATCGTCCTATCGCAATACACGAAGTAGGCGATGAACTCAGAAGAAGCAGCATAGCTATCGTACTGACAACCCCAAAAGCCAAAGGCATGATGACAACAAAATTTTACGAAGCATTTGGCTGCGAGAAACCGATACTTTGCACACCTACGGATAACGGTATATTAGCATCCACTATTCGTCAAACCAACGCAGGATTGGCATCTTCAGATATTGAAGAAATCAAAGGTTTCATTCTTGAGAAATACCACGAATGGCTACAAAATGGTTATACACGCCAAGCTGTAATCAATAAAGAGCAATTCTCGCGCGAGAAACAAGCAGAGCAATTTGAAGAACTATTCATTGAAACTTTGAAACACTGAAACATTGAAAGCTACCATCTCCGTCATAGTGCCTATATACAATGCTGAGCAATACTTGGCTCAGTGTATCCATTCGCTGATCAATCAGACATATCGCGAATTGCAAATCATACTCATTGATGATGGTTCCACCGATAATAGTCTGTCCATCGCACAAGATGCAGCTAAACAAGACTCGCGCATAGAAGTACATACAAAAAGCAATCAAGGCTTATCTGCCACACGGAATTTCGGATTGCTATATGCCCATGGTATCTACATATCGTTTGTAGATGCCGATGATTGCTTGGATTTAGACTTCTACGACACACTCATTCAGCAAGCGAACAATGTGGACTATGTGCAATTCGGTTATAAAAGGGTGACTGACAATGGAGTACTATTACACCAGAAAAAGCCTGCAAACAAATACCAATTAGTATCTGCTTGCATGCGATTGTATCGCAAAGCAATATTTGATCAATATACCATTCGTTTTCAAGAAGGTATCATCTATGAGGATGTGCTTTTCTCTGTGGATTTTTGGAATCTTCCCCTTGCTTGCAAACTACTGCCTTATTGCGGTTATAATTATATTCAACATGTTGAGTCCATCACTTCAAAACGAAATATAAAAGCCGAAAAAATACTATTTTCATCACTTAACGAGCGAATGAAGAAAGCGAACGGTCTTCGTCAATTTGCTATCATTCTTTATACTATTATCCGACTTAAATTTCATTTCTTGCGATATGAATAATACCGAACTTCTTCATCTACTCCATAGCGAGGTTATACCTGCTATCGGTTGTACCGAGCCCATAGCTGTAGCATTGTGTGTGGCACGTGCTAAAGAGTTGCTTGGCGAATTGCCAGAAACTATCACCGTGTCGCTCTCCAAGAATGTGTATAAGAATGCTTTTGCTGTAGGTATTCCTAATACTGGTATGACGGGTCTGCCTATCGCGATTGCTTTAGGAGCTACGGTCGGCAAGTCAGAATACATGCTTGAGGTGCTTCGCGATGCAACACCAGAGGCGGTGGCATATGCAAAAGAGTATATGCTGCGCGTGCCAGCACAAATTCATATCAATTACGATGCTCCCAGCATACTCTATATCCATGCCAAGGTGTCTGCCTCTGGACGTACAGCCCAAGCCACCATCATGGACGAGCATACGAAGTTTGTGGAGAACAATGAGGCGAAAGGCGAAAGGCGAGAGGTTAAAGACGAGAGATTAGAGGCTAAAGGCGAAGCATTAACTCTACGCCGTGTCTATGATTTTGCGACCAGCGTAGAGACCTCCGAGTTGACTTTCCTCCTTGAGGGGGCTAAAATGAATACTGCTGCAGCGGAAACATCGTTTGCCGACCAATATGGTCATGGTTTGGGGCGCCTATTACGCGCCAATACACTATCCGCCACCCCCGAGATGCACCGATTGTTCGGCGATACACTGTTCACCAAGATCATCAGCTACACCTGCGGTGCTTGCGATGCGCGTATGTCGGGCGCAATGGTGCCTGTAATGAGCAACTCAGGGTCAGGCAATCAGGGTATTTCTTGCTCTATTCCTGTATATCTCTATGCTAAAGAAAACCATTGTAGCGAGGAGCAAACCCTGCGCGCACTTGCACTGAGCAACCTTACTGTCATCTACATCAAGCAGTCACTCGGTAGATTATCTGCGCTATGCGGTTGTGTGGTCGCTGCTACAGGATCGGCAGCGGGTATCACCTATCTGATGGGGGGCAAATATGAGGAGATTACCTATGCTATCAAAAATATGATTGCCAATATCTCGGGTATGATTTGCGATGGCGCCAAGCCGGGATGCGCATTGAAGGTCACCAGCGGAGTGGCTACAGCTATCTTCAGTTCATATCTGGCAATGCAGCACTCTGTGGCAGATTCCACCGAAGGTATTATCGAGGAGGATATCGACCGAACCATTCGCAACCTCACACGCATTGGGCACGATGGCATGCAAGTCACCGACGACCTCATCTTAGACATTATGACACACAAAAAATAAAACGCTATGTCCAATTCAAAATTCAACATTCATAATTCAAAATTCAAGAACATCCGCGCTTATCGAGTAGGTTGGCTATTGCCACTCGTTGACTTTTTAATTTTATGCCCAGCCCTTCTTGTGATGCGTCGCAAAACGACAAAGGGTGTTGAACTCCGTTTTCAAGGCGACCGCAAGCGCATTGAGCAAGACATTCGTCACGGTGCCTTCTTTATGACCAACCACCGCGACATCTGTATGGATGCCATTTGGCTAACTTTCTTGCTGCGCATTCGTTATTTCATTCGTCCTTATGTAGGTATTGGCAACAACCTCTTTGGCAAATGGTGGATTGAGCATGTAGTACGTTTTATGCGTGCCTTTGTGGTTATTCGAAATGGTGGTTTCCGTGATCAAGTTAACAACGCCACTACGCTTTCGCAGTATATCCGACATTTGCGTAAACACCATAAATCCATATGGTTAGCGCAACGAGAGGGACGCGCCAAGGACGGCAACGATCTCACCCAACCAGGTGTGCTGAAGATGCTCACGATTGATGCGGAAGACTTCTTTGAGAGCGTGAAGGAACTGAATATCTGTCCTGTCAGCATATCGTATGAGTATGACCCATGCGACTACCTCAAGGCGCGCGAGATGCAACTCAAACGCGATAATCCAAAGTGGAAAAAATCGCGCAAGGACGACTTGGTGTCCATGTCGGTGGGTATCAAGGGACAGAAGGGGCGTGTTGTCTATCGCCTCACGCCATCGATTAACCATGATATTGATGCTGCGCTGGCAAAGAACCCAGAGTTGCGTGAACTGAGCCGCAACGAGCAGATTCAGTTTGTATGCCAAATCATTGACCAGCATATCCATGCGGCATATGAGATTTACCCTCGCGGCACGGAGTTTGACGAGTATATTGATAGCCGCTTGCAACTTATCCATCTCTCCAACAAGGACACGGATTTCCTCCGCGACCGCCTGTATGAGATGTATAATTACCCTGTATTGAACTACGAGAAAGCGGTAAAAAAGTAAAAGACCAAGGAACGACCGAAGAACTCCCAAACTTTTCTAATAAATGAAAATATTGTGTATATAACCAAGAATAAAAAGTCTTAGTTGCAATCACAAAATATCCGCACAATCGAAAGAAAAATCGTTTGTGCGGATTTTTTATGGGGGCATCCGTGAACATCAGAGTGGTAACCGAGTGGTTTCCGAAGAGATCAAACACCTGCCCCCCTCCACAAAAAAGACATACACAAGATAGGGATAAGATACCGATAGGCTTACGATGTGCCACTATCAACCCGTCAAGAAAAAATCATTCGACCAAAGGGAGATAAGAACCCATCATGAACCCGTAATTGCTCGCATGCGGATGAGGAATTACACAAAAGATTTGCATATGTGCAATATTTTTAGTACCTTTGTGCCCAAATTGACAAATTAGAAATATATGATAACTATAGAACAACTTAAGGAGCTTCAACAACGCGCGGACAAGCTCAAACAATACTTGGCTATCGACGAAAAACGCGTGCAACTCGAAGAAGAAGAACTCCGCACACAAGACCCTGGCTTTTGGGAAGATGCCAAAGCCGCTGAAGCACAAATGCGCAAAGTGAAAGGCATCAAAGCATGGATCGAAGGGTACGAAGGCGTGCGCTCTGCTACCGAAGAACTGCAACTCGCCTTCGACTACTGCAAAGAAGAACTCGTGACCGAAGACGAAGTAGATACCGCATACGCCCACGCTGTCAAAGAGGTAGAAGCCCTCGAAATGAAGAACATGCTCTCGCACGAAGAAGACCAGATGCCTGCCGTGCTGAAAATCGTTTCTGGAGCAGGCGGCACCGAAGCACAAGACTGGGCTGAGCAACTCATGCGCCTCTATCAACGCTATTGCGAGAAGCACGACTATAAAGTGACCATCGCCAACCTGCAAGAAGGCGACGAGGCGGGTATCAAAACCGTGACTTTCAACATCGAAGGCGACATGGCATACGGCTATCTGAAATCTGAAAACGGCGTACACCGCCTCGTGCGCGTGAGTCCATACAACGCACAAGGCAAGCGTATGACCTCCTTCGCCTCCGTATTTGTGGTGCCACTCATTGACGATACCATTGATATTCACGTAGATCCAGCTGGCATATCATGGGATACTTTCCGCTCATCGGGTGCAGGAGGACAGAACGTGAACAAAGTGGAATCGGGTGTGCGTCTGCACTATAAGTTTATCAACCCTCTCACCAACCAACCCGATGAGATTGTGATTGAGAACACCGAGACCCGCGACCAGCCAAAGAACCGCGAGAACGCTCTCCGCCACTTGCGTAGCCAACTCTACGAACTCGAACTCGAAAAACGCCGTCAAGCACAAGCGAAAGTGGAAGCTGGCAAGAAGAAAATCGAATGGGGAAGCCAAATACGCAGTTATGTCTTCGATGACCGCCGCGTGAAAGACCACCGCACGAACTACCAGACCAGCAATGTCAATGCCGTGATGGACGGTGACATTGATGAATTCATCAAAGCATACCTAATGGAGTTCCCAGATTAATCCCAATATCATAGAAGGTTTTGGAATATAAAATTTGACTATTTTTCTCATCATATGAAAAAAGTATTAGTTATAGGTGGAGGCGGACGAGAACACGCCATCGTGTATGCCCTCTCCCGCAGCCCACAAGTAGAGAAGATTTACTGCGCTCCAGGCAATGCAGGTATTGCGCAATTGGCTGAGTGCGTGGCTATCAAGGACACCGATGTCGAGGGCTTGCTCCTCTTTGCCAAAGAGACAGAAGTGGATCTCACCGTGGTTGGACCAGAAGCAGCGCTTGCTGCAGGTGTAGTAGATGCTTTCCGTAAGGAAGGTATGCCTATCTTTGGTCACACCAAAGCCGCTACCCAAATCGAGTCCAGCAAGGAGTTCGCCAAGATCATTATGGACAAATACCACGTGCCTACTGCTGGTTATCAGTCCTTTAGCGACTATGCTGAGGCATTGGCTTACGTCAAAGCAGGTACACTCCCAACCGTACTAAAATACGACGGATTAGCAGCAGGAAAGGGCGTAGTCATCGCTACTACCTTAGAAGAAGCAGACGCTGCTCTCCAAGACATGCTTTGCAATGAAGCCTTCGGCAAAGGCAAAGTGGTGATCGAAGACTATTTGGAAGGACCTGAGTTCTCCTTCATGTGCTTTGTGAATGGCGAGAATGTCTATCCTATGCCACTCTCACAAGACCACAAGCGTGCTTACGACAACGACGAAGGTCCTAACACCGGTGGTATGGGTGCCTATACTCCCCTACCCTTCGTGACCGAAGAAGACGAGGCCTTTGCCCGCAAATACGTTCTTGAAGCAGTTGCCAAAGGTATGTGTGCAGAGGGCTTGCCACTCACAGGTGTACTCTATGGTGGACTCATGAAGACCGCTCAAGGTGTCAAAGTCATTGAGTTCAATGCTCGCTTTGGCGACCCAGAGACCGAAGTCGTTCTCCCACTCCTCGAGTCTGACGCCTACGATGTGTT
This sequence comes from Paludibacteraceae bacterium, assembly GCA_017384225.1. Taxonomy (GTDB): domain Bacteria; phylum Bacteroidota; class Bacteroidia; order Bacteroidales; family Paludibacteraceae; genus Colicola. The sequence continues at coordinate 10,599 of JAFNUD010000100.1, read as the reverse complement.
CTATGGAATTGCAACTGGGCAATTGGCTATTGGCGATGGGCAATTGGCATGGAGAAACGAAGCCACCATCGGCGTGGTACTTGCTTCTAAGGGTTATCCTGGCGACTATGCGAAAGGTGCTGTGATCGAAGGAGTTGAGCAGTTTGACGGCCCTGTCTTCCACATGGGAACGAAGAACGACAACGGCGTGCTGAAGACCAACGGCGGTCGCGTGATGATGTGCATTGCTACAGGCAAAGACATTGCCGAGGCGCAAGCCAAGGTATATAAGGAGATCGAGAAAATCCATTGCGACAACCTCTTCTACCGCAAAGACATCGCCCATTGGGCACTTTAAGCAGCAAGCTGCGTTACGTGTCCTGCGGACGTTATCTGTCTTGCAGACGTTGTTAGGTTACATGTCCTGCGGACGTTTTCTGTCTTGCAGACGTTGTTAGGTTATCTGTCCTGCGGACGTTATTAGACAACGCGAAGCATCTAACGTCGCAACGCGACAGACAACGCGAAGAATGTAACGTCGCAACACGACAGACAACGCGAAGCATGTAACGTCGCAACGCGACAGATAACGCGAAGCACACAACGTCGCAACGCGACAGATAACGCGAAGCATACAATGCTCGCACTGCGAGCAAACAACGTGAGTAAAACGAACAAAAAACATATGATAATAGACGGTAAAGTGATTTCGCAATCCCTCAAGGATGCGATGAAAATCGAAGTAGATGCATTGGCGGAGCAATATGGTCGCCGCCCATGCCTCATGGTCATCATCGTAGGTGACAACCCTGCCAGCCGCTCGTATGTGCGCGGCAAGATCAAGGCAACCGAGTACTGCGGTTTCGACGGCCACCTCGTGGAACTCCCTGAAGATGTGAGCGAAGCAACACTCCTCGCAGAGATCGACAAACTTAACAACGATCCACTCGTGGACGGTATCCTCGTGCAATTGCCTTTGCCAAAACATATCTCTGAGGACAAAGTCATCGCCGCTATCTCTGCCGAGAAAGATGTGGACGGCTTCCATCCAGAGAACGTGGCACGCCTCTGGCTCAACCAACATTGCATCCTGCCATGTACCCCCAAAGGTATCATCGAACTCCTTGACCAAGCGGGCGTGGAGATGGCAGGCAAGAAAGCCGTTGTCATCGGCCGAAGCAATATCGTGGGCAAGCCTGTGGCTAAACTCTTGCTTGACCGCAATGCTACTGTGACTATCGCACACAGCCGCACCAAGGACTTAGCTGCCGTTTGCCGCGAGGCGGATATCCTCGTGGCTGCTGTAGGTCGTGCGAAGATGGTGACTGCCGAGTATGTGAAGCCAGGTGCAGCCGTGATTGATGTGGGTATCAACCGCACAGAAGACGGCAAACTTGTGGGTGATGTGGATTACGAGGCAGTATTGCCCGTGGCTGGCGCTATCACCCCTGTCCCAGGCGGTGTAGGCCCAATGACCATCACCATGCTCATGCGCAACACGATTGAGTGCTTCCTCAATCGCATGAATAACAAGTAATTACACAAATTAACACTTATTGTCGTCTTAGTTGACGACAATAAGTGTCTTAAAACCACATCCGAGTATTTTTTGTTAATTTTCGGATTAAACTATCTAATGCTCGTCAGTGATCCGCCGAGTCAAAAAACGCGAAAAAATTGCTCTTTTCTTGCGCATCTCAAAAAAAAAGTGTATCTTTGCGCCAAAATATCAAAAAACATAACCATGGCAGAGTTTATCAATTTGGGAAATAGCAGCTTTGCAAAGGCTCGTAATAGCGAGTATGTGGACAAAAGTGGGCTAATTGCGTTCATCAACGAAACACTTCGTACCGAACACCAGTTCACTTGCGTTTGCCGTTGTCGTCGATTTGGTAAATCGATGGCTGCAAAGATGTTATCTGCTTACTATGATAAGTCCTGCAACTCTCGTGCACTTTTCCATGATTTGGCGATTGCACAACATCCAACTTTCGAGCAGTATCTCAATCGTTATCCTGTTATATATTTGGACATAACCGACTTTACTACTTCCTACAAAGACAATATGGGTGCAGTAGTGGACATGATGGAGCAGCGAATAAAAGCGGACTTGCAAGAAGTTTTTTCGGATGTAAAGCTCAAAGAGGGCAATGACCTCATGTCTTATTTGCTGCAAGTGGTTGAGCATACGGGTGAGCAGTTTATTATGATTGTGGATGAGTGGGATGCTATCTGCCGTGAGGCACCCAAGTACCCCGAATTGATGGAAAACTATGTCAAATGGCTTCGACGCATATTCAAGGGTGCAAATACCGACCGTGTATTCGCAGGCGTGTATATGACAGGTATTCTTCCTATTAAGCAATACGACACGCAATCTGCGCTGAATAACTTTGAGGAATACACAATGGTTAGTCCTGGTGGACTGGCAGGATATTTTGGTTTCTTGCCAACCGAGGTAGAGTATTTGGCGGAGAAGTACCATGTGGACAAAGAGCAGATTAAGCACTGGTACGATGGCTATCAAATCGGCAAAGAGCCTGCTGTTTATAATCCATTTTCAGTCATTAAAGCGGTAAAGCGCCAGAGTTTTGAAAGTTATTGGACCAATACAGATGCTTATGAGGGATTGAAACAATATATTATGCTCAATTTTGATGGGCTTAAGGATGCTATTGTTTCTCTATTGGCAGGCAACTCTGTACCAGTCAATATTGGTATGTTCTCCAACGACCTGAATAATATCAAGAGCAAAGATGATGCACTTTCGGTGTTGATTCATTTGGGATATTTGTCGTACAATGTAGAGACCAAAGAGGCGCGTATCCCTAATTACGAAGTACAACAAGAGTTTGAAAATACCGTTGCTGGTAGCGACTGGAAAATAATCGTGGATACATTGAAACAGTCTGAATATCTGCTCAATCAAACCCTTGAAGGTAATGCTGATGTTGTTGCAGAAGCGATTGACCGAATCCATGCAGACGAAACCAGCATATTGCGTTATAACGATGAAAACTCATTGATGTGCGCATTATATATGGCATATTATTTCGCAAAGAAAGACTACACTTGGTATCGCGAACTGCCTGCGGGCAAAGGATTTGCAGATTTGGTGCTGATACCCCGCAAAGGAGTGGATAGTCCTGCTATTGTGATTGAATTGAAGTACAACAAAGACGCAGAAAGCGCCATTACCCAAATCAAAGACAAACGCTACAGCGACGCCCTCAAAGACTATGCTGGCAATATCCTTTTGGTAGGTATCAACTACGATAAAGAAACCAAACAGCACCAGTGTGTGATAGAGAGAGGGTGAAAAGCATAATAGGCACACCCCAATCATCCATTGCGAAACGATTGGCAATGTGTTGCAGCAACTGAGTGCAAGATAATAAAGAGAACATACATAAGAAAACATAATACTAACCCACTAAATTGTAAATAACTAAATAAATTGTACATTGTAAATCAGTAAATTGTAAATTATTTCGCAACGATACCGTTGCCCGACATATTTAATATAGCGTTATAAGCCCAAAAACATATTGCCATTTATGCAAAATTTTTCGCATAAATGGCATTTTTGTTTGCACTTCTCTTGCTCAATTCAAAATAATTGATTACCTTTGCACCCGTAATTAGCCCACGCCTTGGGATTATGTCTTTTGGGTGGGGCGGTTGCAGACATAATAAGGCGTCAAAAACGGGTCCCCGATAAAACTCATTTTATGGGGTTTCCAACGCGCTTTGTGCTTGGCATTTCGGAATCTGGTAAATTCTAACATTATTCCAACACATTGCAGCATTTTGATGTCCTCGGGATATGTATATCCTATCATCACACGTGCCAAGAGGGCGCGCGTGTATGCGTACATATCGGCGTGGGCTTCGATGTTGCTTGTTCGGAATAATAGGCAATACCAGAGCCTCGAAATGCGGAACAGCAACAGTGCAGTCCCGCTTTTTTTGTGTACTTAAAGTCGTAAATACATTCTAAATATATAACATAATCATAATAAATTAATTTTATGGGCTTTAAAAATATGATAGGTGGAGCTCTTGACAGAGCAAACGACCGAGTAGGTAAAGCGGCACAATTAGTCAATTATTGTGCAAGAAATGAACAAAGAATTGTACAAGAAATTAGTAATGGTTTTGGTAATTACATGGTTGACTCTTCTGAGATTTTTGGTAGTGATACTGTGGGTAGTGAATTAGACAAAATTATTTCTAATTTAAATCGAGATTCTGATGGTTATTATGTTGATTGCAGAAAATACAGAATCTATGTGTCAGGTCAAACAAGTCTTGTCATTTTTGTCGGCTATTGTGGGGCAGGAGGAAGTGCAATAGAAGACAATAGTAGTTATTTCCCTGAAGTTGGAGAATTTAACTCTAATCAGTCTTATAGTTATCAAGATGACGATGATGACAATGAAGAAGTAGCCTATACGAGTCAGCAACTCAAAAAAATGGAACAGGCACAAAAGAAGGAGCAGAAAAAACGAGAGCAAGAAGCTAAAATAGAGACACAACTTCATGCTATTGATGAGATGCCTATGCCAGCAGAGAATGAGTTCGCTACTGAGATGGCAAAATGTAACCTTAATAAAAAGGAGATCGCTAAGAAAAATGATCCTATCTATAAGGCATGGGAGAAGCGCGAAAAACTTCTTGTTGTTTTTGCCCAATCTAACTATCCACAACATCCTGCAATTGCAGAGTATCTTGAGGAACAAAAGAAGCAAGAAGCAGCAGATTTAGAAAAGAAAAAGCAGGAAGAAGCAAAGAAAGAGCAACAACGTGCAGAAGCACAGAAAAAGAAAGAAAAAGAAAAACTAAAAGAACAAAAACTTTCCAAAATCAAGAAGATAATTTGGGGAACATGGGGTGGTCTATCTTTGTTATTCCTTATTTTAGCTGAAGAATGGTGGGCTTATATATTGATTATTCTTGCAGTTATCGCTGTCGCAGCAGCAATATTTTTTGTAACTGAATTTTTCTTAGACTAACTAATAAGATGAGACTCTATATTTCTTATAGTATATCGCCAGAACATACTGGATTTAATAAATATATTGATGTACCGTTAACCTATAATGATTTATGCACTAAATTTGGGATAGGAGATCCATTGATACGCCCTCGAACATCAAGAGAGTATCAAAATTTAGTACGATGGTTAATGAATAATTATGTACCAGACGCTTATTCTATAGATGGGATAAGCCGTATAGATTAATCAACACTAACTATAAAAATGCCATAGTGGACAGATGACATTAACCTTATTTATTAACGCGCGAGTGTCCATAGCGCAAATAAAATTTAACGCTTTATGAAAAAGTATCAAAAAGTAGAATTGATTGCAAAGAACCTTCCGACAGGTTCGTATGCAGCTGGTTGTCCTAGTCAGTACAGCCAGAATGGAAGTGGTGGTCCTTATGGATCAACAGGAGACCAACACAATTGTAGAGGATGTGAAGTTGCAATGTAATTTTCTGTTCTCGTGGAGCGGGCAACACCGCCCGCTCCTATTTTTATTGATTAACATTAATATGCTATGGAACATTTATTTCCACTTGTAGAAGTTTATGAGAAAAGTAATACTGCTTATGTACGAGCAGGAGATATACTAGTAGAAATGAAGGATTACAAGATGTATCTTTCAATATATGAGAATAAAGGTATTATCGAAGTTCAATGGACCCAGCATCCCAAAATCAAGTTGACACCATTAGGCTATGAAACCTTGAAGAATTTATGCTAATCAAACAATCAAAGAACTCATTTATCCGAACGACAGAGCGTTACGGATATATTACGAATCAGTTAACGCGTCATGACCGCAGTTATGATTCGTTTGGCGCAGACTTGTTGCGCGAGATAAATCGTGAACCACAAGAAGTGGATGATATTGTCAATCGTTTGCTGGCAATCTATGAAGGAGTGGACTTTGCTACGCTCAAAGCTGACTTTATGGAGTTTGCGGAGAGTTTGGCACGTGACCACTTTATCATGTTGGGCGAAACACCTGAAGAATTGGATGCCAAGGACTTGACTTTCTCTTATTCTATGGGTAATCCTAAGACGCTTGCCACGGATTTCTATCAAGCTACGGAAAAGCCGATTAGCGAGAATACCCAGGATTTCTTCTTGGAAGAAGTACAAGGCAAACCGCTAATCTCCAATATCCAGTTCGAGCTGTCTTCCCGTTGCAATGAGCGATGTATCCACTGCTATATTCCCAACGAGAAGAAGAACACTGGCTTTGATATGCCGACTGCTAAAGTAAAGGATCTTATCGACCAATTGGCGGCAATGGGGGGTATTCATGTCACGTTCTCCGGCGGAGAGGCATTCATGCACAAAGACCTTATTGAACTTACGCGTTATGCACGCGAGAAGGATATGATGGTTACTATTCTCAGCAATCTAATCGCGCTGAAAGACGAACAAGTGCAACAAATCAAAGACCTGAATATTTCGCTTATCCAAGTGTCGCTCTATAGCATGGACCCGGAAATTCATGATTTCATTACTACCGTCAAAGGTTCGTTCGCAAAGACTAAGGCTGCAATTGAGAAATTGGTGGCTGCTGATGTGCCCGTGCAGATTTCTTGTCCGATTATGAAAGCCAACCGTAAAGGCTATCGGGCGGTATTAGAGTATGCTAATTCGCTGAAGATAAAAGCGCAAACAGATTATATCATGATGGCTGAGGCGAACTTTGATACCTCAAATCTTGCTAATCGTATCTCGATAGAAGAGACAGAAGAGTTGCTTCGTGATATCATGCAGTATGATCCGGTATATAAGCAAGATGTTATCACAAAGCGCCCTGTAAGCGAAGAGATGAAGTTCGATTTGGAGCGCTATAAAAAACAGCGTGTTTGCGGTGTAGGCTATGACAACTGTTGTATAACGGCTAATGGCGATGTGTATCCATGCGCCGGATGGCAATCAATGGTTCTTGGCAATGTATATAAACAATCGTTGGCAGAAATCTGGGAAGATAGCCCGAAATTACGTGAGCTGCGACATATTACCCAAGAGAGTTTCCCGGAATGTTTGACCTGTGAGGCTCGCGATTTCTGCGCTCGTTGTTTGGTTCGCAACTATAATGAGAGCAACGGCGATATGCTCAAGATCAATCGCCATTTCTGCGATGTGGCATTCTTAACCAAACGACTTGCAGAAGAATACTTTGCCGAGCAACTGAAAAAGAACTATGGCGAAACTAAGTGACGCGCATATCCATGTAGGACAATTCAACGACATTTATACTTCTCCGCAAGAAGTAGTTGCTTTCATGCGGCAAGCTGGAGTGGAGAAGTATGTCGTTATGTCCACTACTATCTGGAAGGAGGATTACGAAAAAGTCCTACACGAAATGCGCGAACTGGTTACAATCGCTCCGAATAATGCCTTGCCAGTTCTTTGGCTTTCGCCTCAGATGCTACTGGGAGGCAAATTGGAGATGATGATGCAGAGTGGAACCAAGTGGTATGCACTCAAAGTGCATGGTAATCATCCATGGAGTCAGAATGGCGTAAACGAGTGCGCTAATATTGCAGAAGAATTGCAGTTACCATTGATTCTGCATACAGGTGATTTCCCGCATTGTGAACCCAATGTATATAAGGAAATCATTCAATCTCATCCACAAGTAACATTTGTTCTAGCACATTGCCGTCCTCTTGACCAAGCAATTGTCGTTATGCAAGAATGCCCAAATTGTTACGGTGACACGGCATATACGCCATCTCCTGAAGTTCGAAAATTAATAGAGGCAGGATTGGAAAATCAAATACTCTTTGGCACAGATTATCCTCTTCAAAAAATCCATAATCCGAATGGAGATTTATTGACCGATTATAAAGCAAAAATCCAAGACGATTGGAAAGTGATGTCCGAAAAACAATGGGAAAAAGTATCGCATAAAAACTTCCAAAAACTATATAAAATAGAACCATGATACTCGTATTTTCAGCAAAGTCAATGCACTTGCTATCCTACAATATATTATTCACAACAAACCTATTGGAAGACTCAAACATGCACTTGTTTAATTTCTCCAAACGGGTTAAAAAATCATTATTATGGAACATAATGGATTATTATTCAGTCTAAATGAAGAGACAAAAGAAGCAGTTATAACAGGAAGAACTGCAGAGGCATTAAACGAGAATGGCGAATTGCTTATTCCTGCAAAAGTGGTGTTTGATAATGTCGAATATCTCGTTACAGAAATTGGCGAGTCAGCTTTTGATGGAGATGAAGATATTACTGCTTTGGTAGTAGAAGAAGGAGTAAAAACTATTCGTGAATTGGCATTTAACTGGTGTAGTTCTCTTAAAACAGTACAATTGCCAGCATCCATAACTACAATAGAAAATGAGGTTTTTCATGCTTGTGCTAAATTAGTTTCAGTTGTTTTGCCAGAAAACTTATCCACAATACAATACTGCACATTTGAAAACTGTTACCGTTTGCAATCCGTGACTTGGCCACAAGCATTAGAATCTATTGAGAGCGAGGCATTTAGGTGCTGCTATTTCTTGCAATACGAATTACCCGAAGATCAAGAAATTGAAGTCGCTGATGATGCATTTTTATGTTTTTACTTAGACGACCATTGGATTAACAAAGGCGACGGAAAAGGTTTGGCACATGTAGATCCTGAAGATGAGGAGTGGGAAATAATCGACGAAGATCATTTGGGCTTCTATTATGGTGATTGGGAAGACGTAGATGAACTAATAGAACAATTTTGTTAACTAAAAATATATGAACCCATTTGAATTAGCTGAAATTGATCACACGTGGGAAATTATTGAGGATTTCGAGATACGAGGCGATGAGGTATTTTTCCTAACAAGTGAGGAGGCAGAACACCGCTTGAGCCAGTATGTCGTAGAACATCGAACACGTGCAATACCTATGCTCTACTTGCAAGAGCATGAACCAGAACTCTTTGAAAGCATGGAAAATACAGACGAAGAGTATGGAGTAGATGTACGCATACTTAGTCCTTTTGACCTCAGAAACTTTGACCTTGCAGTCAAGGATCATGTGCTAGAAGATGCTTTAGACAGAATGCCGACTGACGAGTATGTAATCAACACCAATGGCGAACAAGAAATCATGCAAACAAAGCCATTCCCTGATGTAGATGTTCCGAATGTCTATGACCGCGAATTAGAGGCAATTAGTTTGTATTCTCGCAATAGTGACAATTCTTGGAAAGAGGAGGAATTCATGTGTTTTCAAATGACCTTAACAGAGGATTCTATCCCTGCGTTGATACAGCACATGTATGCCTATCATACGCGCATGATTTCCCTATATGACTTGCGTTTGATTGCACCAGATGTGTGTGAATCTCTCTATAACATAGAGGAAGAATGGAGCATAGATAACTATTCCGAGAAAGAGCAGAAGAACCTATATGTTGGTCTGCGAGGAGATATTGTGGAGCGAGTGTTCGACTTAATCTATGATTCGGAGTTTTTCACAATATGATGATTAAGAACCCTTTACAAATAATTTTCAGAGAAAAGGGATTATGAAATGGATTTCTGCGGACTTTTGAGAGTGTTTGAAAGTTCGCAGGAAGTCCGTAAAAGTGAAGTGATAAGGTTATTAGGTAACAAGGCTAATCCGCATAATCGAAAGAAAAAGAATATATTTTTTGGTGGACAGCTGCCCAGCTGCCCAGCTGTTTCTATAACTTCACCCGCGCGCGGGTACATGTATATATTTTGAGAAATTGCTGGGCAGCTGGGCACGAGATAATCTCTCAGTAACCTTTTCAGAATCTCCATTTCGTTTGTATCTCACTGATAAACAAGCCATCTACGCAATCTCATACCATGGATTAGCCATCTGACCAGCTGGTGCCCAGCCTTGTCCCGCAGCAATGCCCAGCTATTGAAAGCAATCTAAGTAACCTCAAAACACCATAACGCGGCTTAAAAATAGCGATAAGACACAGATTTTGCGGCTAAAATCAATCTTTTTTCAAAAAAAATACACTCACGCGGAAACTCTTGTAATACAGATGATTCCGCGTATTGTATATACCATTTTGCCTTCCAAATCCTCCTATCGCATTCAGTTAGTTACCACAAAAACACGTAACATAATACCACAAAAACACGTAACACAATACCACAAAAAAACATAATAAAACACCACAAAAACACGTAATTATTTGCATATGTCATTTATTTTTAGTACCTTTGCAGCGTATTTCAAAAATGTAACCTACATGGCATATATTGAGAGAAAAGTTGATAGTCTATTAGAGGAATTATTAGATTCATCGGGCGCAGTACTGATAGAGGGGCCTAAATGGTGTGGCAAGACAACTACTGCGGAACAACACGCTAAGAGTGTTATTCGCTTGCAAAACCCTGATACGCGCGAAGCTTATATTACTACGGCAAAAACCAAACCTTCACTTCTTTTAAAAGGTGAAACACCTCGCTTGATTGATGAATGGCAGATAATCCCACAATTGTGGGATGCAGTACGTGTAACTGTGGATGAGCGACAAGAAATGGGACAGTTTATTTTGACGGGGAGCAATTCTGTGGATAATCAACAAATCAT
>JAFNUD010000040.1 GCA_017384225.1 Paludibacteraceae bacterium | reverse complement strand
ATTGGCATAAGTATCAATTGTTTTATTTGAAAATTTGTATTGAGCAGTATCAATTCTGGAAAAAGCCTTTTCTGTAGGTATCGGCTTTCCAATAATTGTTAAAGACGATGCATCGACATACTTGATTGATTGTGCATTGACTAAGACGCCGGATAGCATCACACAAAAAAAGACAAACAGTTTTCTTGACATAATATAATCGTTTTTAATACGCAAATTAAGTACACAATGTGGACACCCTTTCACAAGGATGTCCACGGCTTAAAATACAACCTTATCTACACAAACTACAAGTTTGTTTTTATCATCAATCTTATATCACTTGAAGAAGCACCAACCATGATATTAAACTCTCCTGGGTTAACTTTCCAGTCATGAGAATCAACATCATAGAAAGCAAATGCAGACTTTGGCAGATGAACATTAACCTGCTGTGACTCCCCTGCTTTCAAGAAGACCTTTTTATAAGCCTTCAGCTCTTTTGAAGGGCGAAGTACAGTCGGGTTCACCTCACCAACATATACCTGAGCAACCTCAGCAGCATCATACTGACCTGTATTACTCAAAGTAAATGTGACATCATAGCCATTCTGCGATGGTTTAACAGTGATATCAGAATACTCAAATGTTGTGTAGGTCAAACCATGTCCAAATGAATATGCCGGCTGCACGCCATTCTTCTCATATCCTCTATAACCAACGAAGACTCCCTCACCATAAGTTACATTAAGAGTAGAATGTCCGCGCTTAGTCAATGGATTCTCCACATAATAATTAGTATATGTAGGATTGTCCTCAACACGTGCCTCGATTGTCAATGGAAGACGACCTGATGGAGAGAACTCGCCAGCAAGCATTCTTGCAATTGCCAAACCTCCCTCCTGTCCAGGATACCATCCCATTACAATAGCAGACACCTTATCCTGCCAACGGCTCATATCGATACCGCCACCTGCATAAATTACAACAATAACGTTTTCATTATTAGCAAGAGCGAACTCAATCATCTCATCCTGACCATCAGGAAGAGAGAATGTTCTGTCATGATCTTCTTTCTCCGTATTCTTATCAAAGCCAACTGAAATCACAACGGCATCAGCGCCCTTAAGTTGAGAAGCTGCAGCTTTGTCATTTTCAGCAACAAGAGTAACAGGAAAATCTTCACCCAACTGCTTCATACCCTCATAAAGAGAGATTGAATAAAGAGGATCTACTGAACCAGAACCACCGCCGCACGGAATAATATCTGCACGAGGGCCCATAAGTGCAATCTTACCACCCTTTCTCAAAGGAAGAGCCCCACTGTTCTTAAGAAGAACTGCTGATTCACATGAGAGTTTATATGCCACCTCACGCGAATATGGATTATCCTCCTTGATTGTTGTGTCAAGCTGAGGGCGATCGAGGAAGCCGTACGCAATCATATTTGAAAGAATATTCTCGACCTTAGTATCAATATCCTTCTCACGGATTACTCCTGTTTCAATAAGAGGCTTGATTGTCTCATAATTCATACAGAATCCCTGAGGCATTTCAAGATCTAGTCCGCTACGAACGCAACCTAGTGTAGAATATGTTGAAGTCCAGTCAGACATAACAAAACCCTGGAAACCCCACTCATTTCTGAGAACATCAGTAAGCAACCACTTATTTTCGGCAGCATGAACGTTATTTACAAGGTTATAGCTACTCATCACTGAAGCAACACCTGCATCAACAGCGGCCTTAAATGCAGGGAAATAAATCTCATACATTGTGCGCTCATCAGCGTCTGAGCTCACATGATGGCGATTAAACTCCTGATTATTTAGGACAAAGTGCTTTACAGTTGCCATTACACCCTGTGACTGAACACCCTTGATATACTGAGCTGCTGTATTTCCTGCGAGGATAGGATCTTCTCCCATATACTCGAAGTTTCTGCCGCAAAGCGGGCTACGATAGATGTTGACACCAGGACCAAGAAGAATATGCACTCCACGTGCTCGTGAATCCTGGCCGAGAGCCACACCCATTTCGTAAACAACATCTTCATTCCAAGAAGCTGCTGCAGCTACACCACATGCAAAGAGAGTACTCTTGGTGTTATTTCTTACACCCTGAGGACCGTCTGCCATGCGGATAAGTGGAATACCTAAACGGTCGATTGGACGAATATAAAAACCATCCTTCGAACCACCAATATAATCGCACTTCTCCTCTAGAGTCATCTGAGCAACCAAGGCGGCAGCACGTTCGCGATGCTCCTGAGTAACAGCATAAGGGTTATCAGAATTCGTATGTTTAGGTGTACAGCCAACGCTAGCAAGTAGTACTGCCAGCGCGGCTGCAAATAAAGATTTTAATTTCATATAAAATTAACTATGAATTACTCAGCCTTTGGAGTAGCCTTGCTGATTGCCTTGTTAGCAGCAATATAGAAAGAGCCATCTGCCATTCTTGCCACTCCTCCAAGGTTGCTAAGACCACCCTGTGCAGATACGGTCAAGCCTGGATGGCCAAGAAGAGTCTTAACCACTCCCTTAGTATAGTCACCGCCTACACCTGGAACAAGTACTCTGAATGCCTTTGAGTTGATATCATTGAAATAGATATAGCCATCAGCCTCGTCATAATAGATACCGCCGATCTGACCAATTGTTGCAGAAAGAGGATTACCAGCATCACCGTCAGTGAAGTTGAAATCTGTACCATTATCCTTATTGTGTGGCTTCACGCCGTTACCTGCGATTACAGTACCCTTACCATCCATGTCAGCAAGTACAAGAACAAGGTCATCAGAACCAGAAACGATGAACTGCTCCTTGTTCTTACCCCATGCGATATGGTTGATCTGGATATTATTATCCTCACCATTAATCTTTGCTGTTACCTGAATTGTCTTAGCAACATCAGTTGAACCCTTGTTCACTTTGAGGATACGAGCCTGGTCACGGTCAGACACATAGATATTATCCTGAGCATCAAGGAGAACATTCATAAAGTTGATACCCTTAGCATCATACTTCTTAGCAGGTGTATTAGTACACTCAAACACAGACCAAGAGTTATCAGCCTTGGCAACCTTACCAATCATAAACTTACCGTTCTTGCAAGCTACATAGTAATCTCCATTTGAAGCAAATGCGCCATGATAAGGATAGATATTCTGCTTAGCCTCCAAAGTCAAAACAGAAGGCTCAATCAATGTAGTTACAGCCTTTGTTGCTGGATCAACAACACGAATAGCGTGTCCGTTGTTACTTGAGATTGTTCCACCAATAGTGGTCACGTAAAGCATTCCATTAGGAGCCAAAGCAACACCACTAGTCGAGTTAAATCTCGCCTCTGATCCTACGCCGTCCTTGTGTGAGCCTGAACCATATCCACCGATATAACCAGCAGCATCTGTAAGATCGAGCTCATACTGTGGAAGATAGTATACTGCAAACTCTGAAGCAGACTCGATTGGAAGACAACCCTTAACGGCAACCTTAAGCTTATAGTCACCCTTAAGTTTTTCAGGAACGAATACTGTCAATGCGCCAGCCTCAGCAAGACACTCAGCCTCAACATTGCCATTCTTACCAATCAAGATAGCCTTAGCCTCATCACCCTCGGCAAGATTCTCGACAGGAACCACAAAGTCAGTACCAGCCTCATAGATAACACCAGCGATAGCACCCATAGT
>JAFNUD010000099.1 GCA_017384225.1 Paludibacteraceae bacterium | reverse complement strand
GTTTTTAATCGCAGTTTTATAAATTGCCATAGTTCTTTTATTTAGAGCGCTTCGCTGTCATAAGTTAGACCACTACGTTGTTAGATCGCTTCGCTGTTAGATTTCTGGAAATCTAACAGTCACGAAGTGGCGGTCTAACAGTTAGGAAGACGGTCTGACTTCTTTCAGCGCTTCAGCGCGGTCTTATTTCACTTCAATCGTCACACCAACCACCAATTTGCTTTGACCTTTGTTGATATACTTCAGGTTGTCCACCGAAGTCAAACTGTTCTCCATAATCTTGGAGACATTCGTTTCTATCTCCGAGGCAGATGCTCCTGGATAGGTGGTCATCACCATCACGTATGGAGGATCCATCTCAGGGAACTGATCCACAGGCAGTTGCACAAAGCAGAACAGACCTATGATCATCACCGCAACGAACACCAGCATGGTCGTTACGGGATTTTTAATCGCGGTTTTATAAATTGCCATAGCTTTTTAGTTTTTAGATCGCTTCGCTGAAGATCACTTCGCTTTCGCTTCGTTGCAGATCGCTCGCGTTGCTCGCTGTAGTATTCTACAGGCGCTTACGCCGAACTACAGCCCAAAGAGCAATCTACCATCTACAGCCCGAAGGGCAATCTTATTTTTTCACTTCAATCTTCACACCATCCACCAATTTGCTTTGACCTTTGTGGATATACTCTACACCTGGTTGGATCTCTGGAGCGATGATTTCGATCTGCTCATCAAAACGTTGACCCAATTTCACGCTCACACGCTTGGCATAACCGTTCTCATTGATGAACACAAAACGCTCGTTCGAACCAATCAACTTTTCTACTGATTGATAAGGAACTACGATGGTATTCTCCTTGCCAAGTCCAAGAGTAGTAGTCACATACATACCAGGACGCAACTTCTCGCTGGCATTAGGAATCACCACCTTGCATTGGAAAGTGTGGCTTGCAGCATCAATAGTTGGATACACCACCTCAATAGTAGCGGGGAAGGTCTCCTCTGGATAAATATCACTCTTTACGGTGAGGCGCATACCCTCTTTGATCAATGGATAGTAGGTCTCTGGCACAGCAATCAGCGCTTTCAACTTCTTCACTTGGGTCAAAACTACGATTGGCTGACCTCCATAGAGTTCGCCGTCCTCGTATGTCTTAGCCGCAATAACACCCTCAAAAGGAGCTTGCACATAGGTATTCTTCTCCAAGAAAGAGAGGTTTTGCTTCAATTGGTCATACCCCACCTTAGTTTGGTCGTAAGTTTGTTGGCTCACACTACCCGTTGCGAGCAATGCCTCCAGACGGCTCATCTCTACCTCCAAGTTCGCCAATTGAATCTTGCTGGTGAGGTATTGATTCTGATCCATACGCACCAACATATCGCCTTCTTTCACGCGGTCGCCTACCTCTACGAAGATATGCTCAATCTTACCTGTCAACGAAGGTGCCACATTTTGTGTCAAATAACCTTGAAGGTTGGTACTAATATTGAGCACACGCTCAATCTCATGATTTTCGAGGATCATGGTGCCTACCACTTCCACGCGCTCAGCCTCTTGAGTAGCTTGAGCGTCTTTCTTGCCGCAGCCAATCAGACATACAGCTGCTGCCATTAGTAATACAATCTTTTTCATTTATCGTTTTAGTTTTGAAATTATCATAAAGTCGTTAAGGTCGTTAAAGTCCTTAAGGTCGTTATCTTACAAGTTCAAGAACTTCTCCAGCTCCACTTGTGCATTCACCAGTGTCAGCACGGCTTGCACGTAACTGCTTTGTGCAGAGATGAGGTCATTGCTGGCGTTTACCAGATCAAGGTTGCTGGCAGCACCTTGGTTAAACTTATTGGTTGTGCTATTGAATACACGCTGCGTCACGTCCATATTGTCTTTCTCATTCATGTAGGTCTCGTAGCCGTTTTGCAGATTATAGCGCAATTGCTCGTTCTGAATAGCTAAATTATCGCTGGTCTCTGCAAACGTATTGCGTGCTTCTTCGAGGGCGATTTTCTTCTCCACCATACCTGCTTCACGTTTACCCGACGACCAGAGAGGCATGCTCACACTCACGCTGAGCGCATTAGGAGGAGTCATATTCAAACCTTCAGCCTTGCCGAAATAGCTTTTTTCGCTATACTGATATCCCACAGCCACGGTAGGACCATATGCCCAACCTGCCATATGCATATTGGTCTTCGCCAAGTCCACGTTCTTCGATAAGGTTTGATAGCTTAGGTTGTTCTCCAGCACAAAGTCCTTTGCCAGGAGTTGAAGCACAGCCTCCGCAGAGAGCATATCATCTAAATTGGATGTCAGCACCAACTCTGTCTCTACAGGTACGTTGAGCAACACTTTGAGTGCGTTAATAGCCAATTGAGTAGAGCGCAGATTGGCATTGATATTATTCTTTAATGTATTCACGCGCACGAGAATTTGGTCTGCTGCCGTTTGCTCAGCTGCACCTACCTCTACACTGCGTTGGGTCATAGCAGCCAAGTCTTCGATATTCTTGAGCGAACTATTTAGCAACTTCACTACATCTTGCAATACGAGAACAGAAGCATAGGATGATTTTACGTTTGCGCGCAGATTATCTTCCGATTGTTGCAAACTCAGTTTCTGCATGTCAATGGCAATGTTATTGAGCAATGCGCCTACGATAGCCTGTCCATTGATACCTACAGAGGCTGTCACACCCAGCGTACCATTGTCGTTCATGGCGATAGGCATACCTCCCAAATGGAGCTCATAACCCATCATGGATTGGAATGCCCACGACATATCCACTTGTGGCAACATAGCTGCGATGGTTTGCCAACGTTGAGCGTAGGCTTTCTGTACAGCCAACTCGGCATTGCGCAGACTACGATTTTGCGCTACAGCGTAGTCTTGTGCCTCCGCGATGCTTAGGTTTAGTTTGGCAGGCACATCATGCTGAACGGCTTTTTTGGTAGCTGCCATCACATGATCTTCTGCCCAAATGCTATTCGCACATAGGGCGAATAAGCATAGCGATAAAACAATTTTCTTCATTTACTGTTGTTTAATTTAGTTTATTATCGTTTGTTAATATGCTTATCTAATAAGTCGAAGCCATCTTTGGTAAATATTCCTCGCAAAAGTATTCCCATATTATGTTTGCCTTCGGATCGGATTTGTGCGGGAGTCAGTTGCTGCTTTTCGGCTCGTAGCATGAGTGCTTTTTGCATATCCACGAAAAGTGAGGCGGTCATCTCAACATCTATCTCCGAACGGAAAATCTGTTCATCTATTCCCTTTTGCAAAAATCGTACCAAGAATCGCACCATGGTTCTGCGAACAGAGCGTTCGTGCTCTTTGAAAAGTTCAGGGTAGTATTTTTGCAGGTCATGAAGAAGAGGAGGTTTTTGGTCGCTTGACTTTTTGGCATGTTGAGCTATCGTATGCCACGAAGTGATAGCTTGCTGTACCGTCTTTTTCTTTACAATATACTCCAACTCTTCCGCCATTTTCTCTTCGTGCTTGCTTATAATAGTTTGCAGTAGCACATCTTTTGTCTCAAAATGTACATAGAAAGTTTTTTTGCTCATGCCAAACTGATGGCAGATGTCATCCACAGATACACTGCGGATGCCCAATTGCTCCATTTGTTGGGTAGCAAAAACTACTATGTCATCTCGTATAGCCATGCGTTGGATTAAGATATTACAAAAAACGTGCAAAGGTAGCATTTTTCTGCGAAATAAGCAAATATTTTAGGAAACTTTAACACTTTTGTAGTTTCCAAGTTGCATTTTACAGATATATTGTAAATCAACAATACGGACAAGACGCCCACATTGTCCTATCCGTATTGTCATCCTCCTCAACATACTTTGAGGCATCAATCCCTACCCTACACTGCAAACGCTCTCTCCAAGCTTTGCGAGATATTGATCATAAAGTCGCCCATATGCTCGAGCTCGTTGATGATATCGATGTAGTACACGCTCGTTTGGTAGTTCTTGTCGTTGTCCTCCAACGCCTCAATTTCCGCTTCACGCAATTCGTTGCGTAGCACATTGATTTGCTCCTCAGCGTTATATGCATTGGTGATAGAGGTCAGCGTACCCTCATGCGCAGCAGTCAGGTTGGCAATCATCACCTCGTAAGCATTATCCACCTTCTCCAACATCAGGTTGATATTGTCAATCGTCTCCGCGCTAAAGGTCTTGTTGTGCTCGTTGCGACGGCTGAGCATACGGCTGATAGCCTCGCCCGAATCGCCCAAAGACTCCAACTCTCCGATAATCTTGTACATCGCCTTGATCTTCATAGAGGTTGCCTCGCTAATATCGCCAGCAGATACGCCGTTGAGGAAGGCAGCTATCTCGTACTCGATGCGGTCGGAAATCTCTTCGTATTTTACCAACTTCTCGCGCAGTTCTTCGAAGTGCTTTGCATCTGCCGAGATAGCCTGCTTGGCATAGCCTAAACCGTTGCGAGAGATTTGTGCAAAGTGGATAATCTCATCGAACGCCTGCTCCGCAGCCAACTCTGGCGTAGCCAACGGACCCGCAGAGATATACTTGAGGCGGAATGGCTCTTTGTCTTGACTCTTAGGTTTGATGATCCACACCACGGCTTTCTCAATCAGCTTGATAAACCAGATGAGTATCAACGTATTGATGGTATTAAACAGCGTGTGCAACATACTCAGTCCGTACAACGCCGCTGTGCTCGAATCCGCACTGCCTTCCACTACCGCAAAGCCCTCTGCTGCAGGGTTTGGCAAGCCAAATAACTCAATAATCTTACCCACCAAGGCGGTAAATGGCTGGAACAATATCAGCGCCCAAATCACGCCAAAGACATTGAAGATCGTGTGTGACATCGCCGCGCGTTTGGCTTGCGTATTTCCTACCGAAGCTGCGATATTCGCTGTGATGGTCGTACCAATATTCTCACCCAACACCATCGCACATGCCATATGGAAAGGTATCCAACCCATGCTGAGCATAATCAACGTGATAGCCATCGTGGCAGAAGATGATTGCAGTACCAATGTCAAGACCGTACCGAACGCCAAGAAGAGCAATACCGAACCAAAGCCGTGGCTTGCCCAAGTGGTCACAAACTCCAGCACTTGTGGGGTCTCACGCAAATCGGGTACGGAGTTCTTCATAAACGACAAACCGAGGAACAAAAGCGAGAAACCTACGATGAGCTCGCCAATGTTCTGGCGTTGGTTCTTCTTCGAGTTCGAGAAAAGGAAACCGAAGAGCATCATGGGCACTGCCAAGATAGAGATATCTGCTTTGAATCCCAACCATGCTACGAGCCATGCGGTAACGGTCGTACCAATATTCGCACCCATGATCACGCTGATAGCTTGTGCCAAGGTCAGCAGACCCGCGTTCACGAAGCTCACCACCATGACTGTGGTGGCGGATGATGATTGAATAACGGTGGTCACGCCCAGACCAGTCAGCACGCCTTTGGCTGGGTTAGAGGTCATAGCAGATAGGAAACTGCGCAGTTTATCGCCTGCGGCTTTTTGCAGTCCAGAGGACATAAGATTCATTCCGTAGAGGAACATTCCGAGCGCTCCGAGGAGCGTAAAGATCTGTAAAATTCCCATAACTTTGTATGTTGAAAAGTTTTAAAAGTTTTAAGAGTTTTAAAGGTGATTCGAATGTTTCATTTCAAATTCTGTGCAAAAGTACTGCTATATTATTATATAGGTGTGAAGAAAATATTAAGAAATTGTTAAATCGTTTTTTTGCCTATGGAGATTGGCTAAAAACTTCATACCTCTAATTGCCTTTCTCTATTTATTAGCCTGCGGGGTCCCCGATAACGCTCGCCTGCGGCGTTATAGGGTGCTTGACAAATCGTATTCGGGTATTCTTCACCTCTCACCTCTAAACTATAGCTCGCCCCACGAGCGTCCTCTAAACTGCGACTTAGTCGCTGCCTTTACACCCTACACCAGAAAAATCGCCCCAAAAAGCGATTTTTCTTGCATATCTCGAAAAAAAAGTGTAACTTTGCGGCGGAATATCCAAAAGAATTGATATGCGCAGCAACGAAATCTCATATTTCATCTCTTTTTGCATTGAGCAATACAAGCAAAAGCACCAACTGACAGGCGAGCAAGCAATGCTTGAACTGGACAAATATGGCGTATTGGAATATTTGGAGGAGTTTTATGAGGTATTGCACACACAAAGTGCTCAATGGATTGTAGAAGATATTGACAACTATATCAATCAGCGAAAACCATGAAAGTTTATCACGGCAGTTTAGAGTGTGTTGATACACCTGAGATTCGCGAACCCAATCGCACCCTTGATTATGGTAGCGGATTTTATACCACGACTTCGTATGAGCAAGCCGAGGAATGGGTGCGTAGAAAGATGAAGGGCAACCGTGCTACCAAAGGCTTTGTCAATGAATACGAATTGGACATAGACCAGTTGCAATCGGTTAAGTGCTTGCTCTTTGAATCTCCTACCGACGAATGGATTGATTTCGTGATGAACAACCGCCTCAACAAGGACTTTGTACACGATTATGATATTGTATATGGTCCTGTGGCAAACGACCGTGTTTATACATGCTTTGCCTTGTACGAAGGTGGATTGATGAGCAAACAAAACCTGCTTGCAGAGTTGAAGACCTACGAACTCGTTGATCAATATTTGTTTCACACGGAGCAAGCATTACAACTATTAACATTCATCCAAGCGCGCGAGATACTCTTATGACCGAAGTGACCCAAAATAACTTGCATTTGCTTTTGCCTTCCAAAGTGAGTTGGTTGGCGGACATGTTGTGTGCAGAGAAGCATATCAGTGTCATTGAAGCTATGCGACAAATCTACTCTTCTGATATGTACAAACAATTGGAACAAGAGAGCACCAAACGCTGGCACGAAGGACCCGTTGCTTTGTACCAAGAATGGATGAAGAAATAACTAACAATACTACCCCCCTAAAATTACTTATCACTCATAGTTCTTATCTCGCCTAAATGGCTCGAACGATTTTACATAACTAATTCTCAACGATACCGTTGCCCGACATATTTAATATAGCGTTATAAGCCAAAACTTGATACCCTGAAACTTCGACACTAAAAAAAATCTTTTACATTTTCAAGCAAATGCCTATGCGCTCACGCTATCGGCGTGGGCTTTTGCGTAGAATTTGAAAATGTAAGGTAGTCGAAGACCTCAAAGAATCAAATGAAGCGAACGAAAGTTCACGCTTTTTCTATATCTATACATCAATAATGCGAATCAGTAGTAGATAAATAACCAACAATATCAACCCCTAAAACTCAAAAAATTATGAGAAAACTATTCTCTCTTTTCGTGGCATTCCTCGTCACAACTACCCTTTGGGCATACGATTTTCAATCGGGAGATTTGTATTATAAATTTGGCAACGCAGAAGGTGTTGAAAATTTGGACACAATAGGTTGGAATATCCCTGCTGAAGCCATCACTGTAGCTCAGGCAAGAGAGATTTGTGCAGGTTTAGAGAGCGGTGCTACTTCTGGCACCAAGTACTATGTCATGGGATATGTCAAGAAGTTGCATAGCAAGCACGAAGATGGCGTAACGAATTATGGCAACGCACAGTTCTACATCGAGGACGTGAAGAATGCCAATTCGTCTAACGACTTCATGGCTTTCCAAGTATATGGACCTGGTGGCAAACGAATTACCGATCCTAATGTGGTGGCTGTAGGCGATTTCGTGGTTATCTATGGCGAGATTACCAATTATAATGGCACCTACGAGACTGTGGGTAAAGGCGCGGCACATATCTGGAAGTCCACCAACCCATTGTTCAATGGCAGCAGCACGCCTGACGAACCAGAGGTATTGGTAATCCCAGAGGAAGCTAAGGCATGGGGTATCCCTGCAGAGGCAATCGACGTCATCAAGGCGCGCGAGATCTGTGCT
>JAFNUD010000098.1 GCA_017384225.1 Paludibacteraceae bacterium | reverse complement strand
TCAGCTTCATGCTGGCAGAGGATAAGACCCCTCTGCGTATGTGCGACAGCTGCGATACCATCTTTGTAGCCAATAGAAAAAACCAGCGCTTCTGCTGCGATAAATGCCGCCGCAAAGGCGAATGATCCCCAATAAAGCAAAAAAGAGGTTTCGCACCAATGTATGCGAAACCTCTTCTTGTTTTTGAAATCATCCCGAAACCCGCTTTTTCAACCGAAATTGAAAGTCCGTTGAAAATCGGTTGAAAGTTGATCGATATATTGCTTGCATAGCAGGTGATTCCTAAGGTATCGGGAGAGGAGCGCAGACGATTTACCCATACATCCTCCTGCTCGTCGGTGGTGTTCCATTCTTCGGGACAACGTGCGAGATATTCAGATTCACCGTATGATGTCTTAGGATTATGAACGAGCCATCTGCTATGTATAAACAAATTTCAGATTCTTTGTGAATGGAATCTGTTAATCAAACACCATGTTCTCGTAAATTCGTTCCATTCGCTCGTCCGGGAATCGTTCATCAACATACTCCCAGAATGAATTCGATGCAGGGACATTATCTACACGCTCAGACCAACGGTAAACCGCAAACGAGCTGACAATATTGTCCAGTACGATATATATCGCAATAACAGCGCCAGGCGTGGTGGGATAAGCGAAGCGAACATGGTCGAAGGTCACATTACCCTTGCCCTTTATGATACAGGAAACTCTCCAAACAATCCACCTCTTAATTTAAGGGGAGGACTCCCAAAAACCGAGAGTCCTCCAACACATTTAAATTTAGTTCCCGGCAACACTTCCGTAAAGCATTCCATCCATCCTTACGCTTCCCGTACCTTCCGGAACGGATTCCACCGTCCCTTTGCATAGCAAATCAAAAACAGCACAAACAGGAACAGATTGTGCGCAATCATGCACGCCCAGGCTGCCACCAGCCCCAAATCAAAGAAGCTCGTACAAATAAAGGTTCCTACGATGCGCACCAGCCACATGCCGACGATGTTGTATACAAACGGCCGCTTCGTCTCGCCCACGCCCTGCATCATGCCCTCCATAATAATGGAGAAGCCGAAGAACGGTTCCGATACCGCCACCATCCGAAGCACTGTGGTTCCGAGGCGAATGACCTCCTCCGAATCAGAAAAGATACTTACCAGCGCCGGTGCCGCAAAGAATAACGCAGCTCCCGAGAATATCATTAAAGCAATTTCAATCGGGAAGAACATCCGTGCCAGCTCTTTCAGGCGCTTTTCATCGTTGGCTCCATAGGCATTGCCCGCCAAGGTTGCTGCCGCCGTTTGCATACCGTAGCCCGGAATGTAAAAGGCGGATTCCACCGTATTGGCAATGGTATGTGCCGCCGTGGACACATCCCCCAAAGCGTTTATCATAGACGCAAATGCCACATAGCCCAGGGATGTACCGAAGCGCTGCAGCATATTCGGCATGGCCACCCGCAGACAAGGCTTTATAATCTTCATATCCGGCTTTAAGGACTGTCCCTTCGGAGACACCGACGGGTGCCGCCAAAGTACAATCGTAATTAATATACCTCCTACGATATAAGCAATGGCACTGGCCACCGCCGCACCGATCACGCCAAGGTCCGCGCCCCACATGGTAAATGTAAAGGAAAATACCGTAAGCTCTCTGGTGGGATAAATCAGTAAAAAGTTCAATACCACATTGACAAGATTCATCACCACACCGATTTTCATCGGTGATTTCGTATCTCCCGCCGCCCGGAGCACCGTACCGAAAATGGTACTGGCTGTCCGGAATAACATCGGCAAATATAAAATCAGGAAATACTGTCCTGCCAAATCCCGGATTCCTTCATCCACTTGCATCCATTTCGGAATCTGTCCGGACAAGCCTACCGTTATCACCGTAACCACGATACCTACCGCCAGCACGGAAAGCACCGCCTGAGAAGCGGCCCGCTTAGCAGAGTCTTTTTCTCCGGCTCCCAGCGCCTTTGCAATAAACGCCAAAAATCCCACGCCCACTGCAGAGATGGTACTACCCACCAGCCAGTTCAACGTGGTGGTGGCGCCTACCGCTGCCGTAGCCTGGGTTCCCAGACTACCTACCATAGCAGTGTCGATATATTGCACGGCAGTCTGCATGAGCTGCTCTAACATGGTAGGCCATGCCAGCGCCCAAATCACACCGGCCATACCGAAATTGAGCCGGCGTTTTTTACTCTGTTCCATAACTAAATCCTCTTTTAATTAGTCCTACTGCTCCGGCTTTTTCTTCGGCGGGCGCAGTCCCATGGAGGTATTATTAGATATCATCTTATCGCACTCTTTTGCTGCTTATTATCTAGGGTTAAACTTAACTACTATTTTTTCTTTGCGATATAAAATACATAACTGTAATAATCTACTACTAATCTAAAATAAAGCGATTATAAGCTATCCTTTTTCCTGTGTTTGTTTTAAAGTTTTCATCTATACACTTTTTTATCTTTTCCTGTTCTTTTTCTTTATCCATAACCGTTAAATTTTCAAGCAAATCAGCTTCCCATTGTATTTGAAAATCAAGTCCATCAATTTTAGATGGAGTATGATGGTTGCCTATTATAAAGCATATTCTATCAATATTTTTGTTATAGCCTACCTTTTTTAATATTTCTTTCGCTACTGCTGGTCCTTCCTTTTCTTGATAGACACCATCAATAGAACCGTATTTTTTTTGTGCTTCAACCGCACCAATATCATGTAGTATAGCAGTAATACTGATGAATTCTTTTTCTTCCTCTCCGATATTTTCTCCGTTCATTATATCTTCTGCATTTTTCAAAACTTTAAGAGTATGCTCTATGCCAAAAGGAATTTCTTTGAATACTTCTTTCATCTCTATAATAATTTTTTCTTTAAACATAAATTACCTCCATTTATACCTTATAGGTGTTTTAGTTCTATCTATCCACTTTTTTGTTCGCCGATACAATCAGCATCATGGGACGGCGCATTTCATCCTGCATCCCCGGAATATCCATCATGTTTTCCGGCGGCTGCGGCTCCACAATATGATTTATTATAAAACCATTTGAAAGCAGTGTATTTAGATATGTGGTCAGTGTTCTATGATATTTTGTAACCTTTTCTCCCAAAAACACAGCTGTCCGTTTGCCCTCATAATAATAATTATCCACCGGAAAATGCAGTATTTCTCCTTTTTCGTTATAATGCCAGTCTTGTGTTCCATAGGCAGTAAAAACAGGATGTTCAACCGTAAAAACTAGCTTACCACCAGACTTCAGTATTCTATATATCTTTTTTACTAAAATCTCATAATCTGCTACATAGTGAAACGCAAGTGAACTTAATATTACATCAAAACTCTCCTCTGGGAATTCCACATCTTCTATAGCACAGCATTTATATTCAACCTGTGGAAAATGTGTTTTTTCTTTGGCTACCTCGAGCATTTTATGAGAAATATCAACACCTACAACAGAAGACGCTCCGTGTTCCATCGCATAAATACAGTGCCATCCATAGCCGCATCCTAAATCAAGCACACGCTTATCTTTAAAATCCGGCAGCAGCTTTCTCAATGTTTCCCATTCTCCTGCACCGGCTAGTCCCTGCTGTGAGCGACTCATT
>JAFNUD010000097.1 GCA_017384225.1 Paludibacteraceae bacterium | reverse complement strand
GAGAGCGTAATAACAAATAAATACAAATTTATTATGGAATTAAAACATTACTTAGCTTATCTCCAAAATACGATCAAAACAAAGTGGTCTGATTTGGCGATGAAAGATTTGGATGGCGCAACCCAATACACATATGGTGAGATGGCTGCGCAAATTGCACGTTTGCACACAACGTTCCGTTTGTTGGGGATCAAAGAGGGGGATAAGATTGCATTGTGTGGACGTAACTGCTCTAATTGGGGTGTGACATTCTTGGCTGTGGAAACCTATAAGGCTGTGGCAGTAAGCATTTTGCCTGATTTTACAGGCGAAGGTGTAGAGGCTTTGGTTAATCACTCAGAGGCAAAATTGCTTTATACGGGTCCTAATGTGTTGAAGAAGATCGATGCCAAGAATATGCCAGGCTTGACTGCATTGGTATTTATGGACGACTTCAGCTTACAATATGCTGCCACAGAAGAAGTTGAAAAAGCATATGCACAAGTAGATAATGCATTTGCAGAGGCCTTTCCAAATGGATTTAGTAAAGAACATGTGAATTATCCTACCGATAACCACGATGATTTGGCATTGCTCAATTATACTTCTGGTTCTACAGGTAATCCCAAAGGTGTCATGTTGACACACAAAAACTTGAGTGGAAACATTGACTTTGCGGTGAAAAAGATTCCTCACAAGCCAGGCGATAAAGTGATGTCAATGCTCCCTATTGCCCATATGTTTGGCTTGATGTTTGAATTCTTGTATCAAGTCTGTGATGGTGCTGAAGTATATTTCTTGACCAAAGCACCAACCCCAACTACATTGATGAAAGCATTTGCTCAGGTGCATCCATTTATGATCCTTACTGTACCGTTGGTAATAGAGAAGATCATCAAGGGCAAGGTGCTACCTGTGATAAAGAAACCTGCGATGAAAGTCCTGTGGAATATTCCGCTGATTAACAAGTTGATTCACAAGAAAGTGCGCAATACACTTTTGACTGCATTTGGCGGCAATCTGCGCTTTTTGATTATCGGTGGCGCAGCACTCAACGAAGAGGTCGAGATCTGTATGAAGCAAATGCACTTTCCATACTGCGTTGGTTATGGTATGACCGAGTGCGCGCCCTTGATTAGTTACGAAGATTGGGATAAATATGCATATCGCTCTTGTGGTAAGGTAATCCCAGGTATGCAAATCCGTGTTGACTCAGAAGACCCCACCAAGAAAGAGGGTGAGGTACAGGTATATGGCGTGAATGTGATGAGTGGTTACTACAAGAACGAGCAAGCTTCCAAAGAGGCATTCACCGAGGATGGATGGATGCGCACAGGTGACTTGGGTATCATTGACAAGGAAGGCAATCTCTTCTTGCGCGGTCGTAGCAAGAATATGCTGCTCAGCCCTAACGGACAAAACATCTACCCAGAGGAGATTGAGGATAAACTCAATAGCCTACCTCTCGTGACCGAGTCTGTGGTAGTGGATCGTGAACATAAATTAGTGGCGTTGGTATATTCAGATCCTTCATTGGCTAAGGCGGAAGTGCTGCAAGGCAAAACCGTAGCGCAAGTGATGAAGGAGAATGTGCTGAAAGTCAACAAGATGTTGCCAAACTATAGCCAAGTGACAGCGATTGAGTTGGTAGAGAAAGAGTTTGAAAAGACGCCTAAACGCAGTATTAAGCGATTTATGTATAAGTAATAAAAATGACTCCCTCAGCGGGAGTCATTTTTTTAGTTTGTGCTTTCCCTACCTTATACCATAATCCGCGAAGCAAGGATTAGTAGGGGTTTGCCTTGGTGGCGAGCACCTATGATATACTGATCATCGCCATCTTGC
Source organism: Paludibacteraceae bacterium (assembly GCA_017384225.1). Taxonomy (GTDB): domain Bacteria; phylum Bacteroidota; class Bacteroidia; order Bacteroidales; family Paludibacteraceae; genus Colicola. The sequence continues at coordinate 39,000 of JAFNUD010000097.1, read as the reverse complement.
AACTTGAGTTTCTTACGTAATTGCTCTGGGGATAGCGGATAGTTGCGCGAGATAATGCTGTATTTGAGTTCTGCGTTTGGTGTCGAGTGTTTAGTGAGCACTTCTTGCACCTGCCATATACGACCTGGGAAGTTGGGTAGGAAAGTGTCGGAGGTATAGAGGTGCGTGTTTGTATCCAATTTTTCCAAAGCATATCGTTGACAAATTAAACGATATGCACCCGCTTTGATTATAGCCGCATTGGGTTCGTAGAGATATTTTTTTATTGTTGGTGCAATAATAGCTACCACTGATTTTTCCTCTTGCTCAGTAAAAGAGAATGTATCCATTTGTCCTGCATGGATATTTACGGCGGATATAGATCCTGTTCCTGTGAAGAATAGTATTTCCTTTACCTCGTTATTGAGAGCTACAATATGCGTATCCCAGTCTTGTCCCAATGCCCGTAATGCGGCTGTGATATCCAGCATAGGGCTGAATTTAATCATTATTCTATTTGCGTTGGCGCGAAGGGTGGGTAGCATTGTTAATACATTAGGTTCGCAGTCTTCTATGCGAAAGACTTTATTTCCCGATTGACTTCTTCGGGCTGGATCAAGGAAGATAATGCGATAGGACAAGTGGCTATCAGCAGCAGGTAATGAGGCAAGGAATACTTCAGCGGTGGTATTGTGTACTTGAATATGCGGACGTTGAAGAGCGAAATTGTGGCGCGCAATACTACATAGATCTGCATTGCGCTCTATATAATGCGCTTCTTGCACGTACTCCGACATAAAATACGTGTCCACACCATAACCTGCCGTAAGATCAATAAGGATAGATGCTAAATCTCGTTGTTCATTGCTAATTGCTCGCCTCAACAAGCTTGCCTTGTACTTCGCTGTTGCCTCGCTAGAGCACTGCTCGCAAGATAGACGAACAGGATACCACCAATCTGGTATTTGCGCAAAAGAAGGTAGCTTGTGCATAGTACGTTGACGTCCTTCTATCTGCTGCAATAGAAAACGGAAATCGGCATCCGACAATTGCGGAAACCGATTACGTTGCAATGCCAATTGTTGCACATCGTCATGCAGATGCTCGTGAATGAGCGATAGCAGCGCTGGGCTATTAAACATAGCTATAATCAATATGATTTGGTAATTACAATGCTAAAATCCATAGCTTTAGGAGCAAAATCTCCATAATTGCCGTTGTCGTAAACGAAATCGCTGACACGATAGTTGAATTCCAACCAACCTATACCATAAAGACAATCAACTGTAGTTGTATATAAAAATGTTTCACCGTTAAGAACTTCTTTTTGATGAAATACATCTGGTAAAACGTGTTTGAATGCATCTGCTGTATTTCGGTTAAATACACGATAAACTTGTACTTCACCTTGGTTAAATACGTGGGATGTAATTTCTGGCATATCTATCACACAACGGAAATAGTTATTGTCTATCATGTTAGTATATTGCCAATCTGATACACGTACATGCACGTCTATCGTTTGTTGCGATACATTAGAAATAGTGTGGAACGAACATCCTGTAAGGGCTGTACATAATAGCAAAAATAAAACTTTTTTCATAAGAATAATGAGTATGTTTATGGTGTTGTTTTACAAATTTCGTGCAAAAGTACTATAAAAAAAGTATATTTGCAAAAAAAGTTGCATATTTGTTTTTTTTTTACTACCTTTGCGGCAAAATTATATGATATGAAAAAGATATTCTCCTTTGTCGTGTTATCATGCCTGAGCATTGCAATATGGGCACAGTCAAAAAATGCTGCATACGAGGCATATATAGAGCAGTATCGTCAGATAGCTATTGAGCAACAACGCAAGCATGCTATTCCTGCTTCAATTACGATGGCACAAGCTATCTTGGAGTCTGCTGCGGGAAAATCAGAATTGGCAGTGAAAGCCAATAATCACTTTGGTATCAAATGCACATCTGATTGGCCTGGAAAGACATATAAGTATGGCGATAACCGTACGAATGAGTGTTTTCGCAAATATGCAGACGTAGCAGACTCATATGAGGATCACTCACTATTCTTAAAACGCAAACATTATGAGCGTCTATTTGCACTTTCGGTGAATGACTATAAGAATTGGGCCCGTGGCCTGAAAGATTGTGGTTATGCTACTGACCCTAAGTATCCAGAAAAATTAATTCGTATAATAGAATTATATGAATTGGATAAATTGGCTTCTGATAAAAGTCTTGTGAAATCTAAATCGGATAGTAAAAAAAAAACTTTCACCAAAGAAGACGCCACTAATATAGCCTTCGCAGAGCAAGAACCCGTAGCGGATTATACGATGCCTGCGATGGAGGATTTAGAACTGTTCCACAACCATCGTTCTGGCTATCGCAATGGTGTGCGATATGTAGTAGCTGGACCCAATGAAACCTATGCTTCGTTGGCATTATTCTTGAATATGTACGAACGTACGCTGCGCAAGTGTAACGACGCATTGGATATCCGCGAACTTCAAGAAGGTGATATTGTCTATATCTATCCCAAAAAGAATCGTGCTGAACGTCGATATGCAACCTACTATTTCCGTGGCAATGAAACAGCATGGGATATCGCACAAAAATATGGTATCAAACTGAAGAGCTTATACAAACTCAATGGCATACCTTATGGCACCGAACTGACTACTCATCAACGATTGTCTTTGCGATAAATGGCAGATAGAGAGATACATAAAGCACGCGCAATAGGTGATCTGTTGGCAGAATTTATACATGGTTCTGAATTAGAACAACCGCTATTGGAGCGCAAGATTGTAGCGCTTTTGCCTAAGGTGTTAGGACAGACTGTGATGCAATATATAGACAAAAGCGAAGTGAAGAATGGCGTACTCAATGTGCATATTCATTCTGCTGCTTTACGTTCACAACTCTTTGATATTCGTTTTGACCTAGTGCGTAAACTGAACGAATCCGTTGGCGCAAAAGTGCTGAAAGATATTCGATTGTTAGGATAGGGGAATCCTCCAGACTTCCTACAAAGGAGACTAACTATATATCCTGCTCGCAGCAAGCTGCTCACGACATCTAAACTATCCAAACCAATCTGTGCGATCAGTGTGAGCTCAACCTATCTTTACACGTTACACTATCAACAAAGGAAATGATATATCCTCGGAATATAGAACATAAGATAGATTTTCAAGTCATTAGAGATGGACTGAAAGGATGTTGCACATCATCGCTCGGCAAAGAACGCGTGGATGCAATGCAGTGGCTCACACATTACTCTGCCGTTCGTGATCTGCTCAATCAAGCACGCGAGATGATGTCTATACTAATAGACCCCACCTTGACATTTCCCGTCGGTGAGATATATGATTTGCGCGAAGCACTCTCTCGCATACGCATTGAGGGACTATACATGGACGAAGCAGAACTCTTCTCTCTACGCAAAATGCTGGATTATTCCGCGCAACTGGGGCGATTTTTCGATACAATAGATAAGGTGAAATACCCTTTGCTATCCGCCTGTTTTATTGTTTCTTCGCCTATCCGATTGATTGCATTAATAGACCATATCCTTGATCGCTATGGCAAGATGCGCGATAATGCATCTCCCGAATTAGCACGTATCCGCAAAGAGATAGGAGCTGCTCAAGGGTCTGTCTCTCGTGCTCTGAACGCAATTCTTCGTCAAGCACAAGCCGATGGCATTCTCGATAAAGATGCAGCGCCCACTTTGCGAGAGGGGCGACTCGTATTGCCAGTTCCGCCTGCCTATAAGCGCAAAATTGGCGGTATCGTTCACGACGAATCTGCCACAGGTAAGACTGTCTTTATCGAACCACAACAGGTGGTGGAGGCAAATAATCGCATACGCGAATTAGAAGGTGAGGAACGTCGTGAGCGTATTCGTATATTAATGGAGACTACAGCACAGATTCGTCCGGAAATACCAGCTATTTTAGCAATGGAGGATTATCTGGGCGAAGTGGACTTTTTGCGGGCTAAAGCACTCTTTGCTATTGATATGCACGCGATAGTGCCAGAACTGAGCAAGAAGCCAATGATAGATTGGCGTGAGGCATATCACCCTGTGTTATTACTCAATTTTCGCCGTCAAGCTAAGACAGTAGTACCTCTTACGATTCGCCTTACAGATAATCGTATACTCGTTATCAGTGGTCCTAACGCTGGTGGAAAGTCTGTATGCCTAAAGACCGTAGCCATATTGCAATATATGTTGCAGTGTGGACTACCTGTGCCGATGCATGAGGCAAGCAAGATGGGATTATTCAATCATTTGCTAATTGATATCGGTGATGAACAGTCTATAGAAGACGACCTTTCTACCTATTCTTCGCATCTGCGTAATATGAAACATTTTGTGCGCTATGCCGATGCTAAGACCTTGTTGCTAATCGATGAGTTTGGAACTGGTACGGAGCCTATGATTGGTGGTGCGATAGCCGAAGCTGTACTCTCGCAACTCAATGAGCAAAAGGCATACGGTGTTATCACAACTCACTATAGCAATCTCAAGCACTTTGCTGAGCAAACAGATGGTGTTATCAATGGCGCAATGCTCTATGATAGAGGGCAACTTAAACCTCTTTTTCAACTCTCTATAGGTCAAGCTGGTAGTAGTTTTGCCGTAGAGATAGCTCGACAGATAGGCTTACCTGAGAATATTATACAACGTGCTACTGATATTGTTGGCGAAGAGCATATTGATTACGATAAGCATCTGCAAGATATTGCACGTGACAAACGCTATTGGGAAAATAAACGCCAAAATATCCGCCAACGCGAGAAACATCTTGAAGAGAAAATTGCACACTACGAGGAGCAGATGGCAGGTATCAAGGCTAAGAAACGAGCCATCTTGGAAGAAGCTAACGAACAGGCTGCAAATCTATTGCGCAAAAGTAATGCCACTATTGAGCGTACTATTCGCGAAATTAAAGAGGCAAAAGCGGAAAAGAAAGCTACGCAACAAGCTCGAGAGAAAGTCGAAAAACTCAAAGTGGAAATCGATAATAATACGCAGCCTATCACGCCAACGAAGCGTAGCTCACACAGTGCTACCAATCACGCCAACGAAGTACACTCGTCTAAGCGTGTACAACGTTCGAATAAACTACTGCGTGATTTGAGCGATCTCAAGATGCTCACCAAGAATCCTGCTAAACTTATCCAAGAAAATAATCTTTCTTCCACTACAAGAGGGGCTGGGGATAAACTCGCTAATCGCTTTGTTTCCAGTAATGTGGCAGATGAACTTCGAAAGAAAAAACTCTCTTTCTCTCGCGAATTGGATATACGTGGTTTGCGTGTAGATGAGGCGTTGGAAACGTTGATTGCTTATATCGATGATGCGCTAATGGTCAATGCTGAGATTGTAAGTATTTTGCATGGCACAGGTACTGGCGCACTCAAACAAGTAGTACGCGACTATTTGGCAGAACGTCAGAGATCAATGCGTCGTCTCAAAACAGGTGATATCTCATTCCATGATGGCGATCCCGACCGTGGTGGCGCAGGAATTACCGTGGTGGAGTTGTAGAATACGATAACTTGATGGCAATTATTGCAAAAATACTGCGTTGTTTTTTATAAAATGTAAAAAAAAATAATTTTTTTTCGTTTTTTCTTGTGTAAATCAAAACTTTATCGTACCTTTGCACACGATTTCGGTCTGTGCGATTTTGCAGGACCTTTTCTCTCGTTGAAAATTGTATAACTTATATAAAAAATTTATTATGACAAAAGCAGAACTCGTTAACGCAATTGCAATTAAGACTGGTTATGACAAGACTACAATTATGAACGTAGTAGAGTCTGCCATGGACAACATTAAAAGCACCGTTGCTGCAGGTGATACCGTATATCTCCGTGGTTTTGGTAGTTTTGGTACAAAAGTGCGCAAACAAAAAGTGGCTCGCAATATTACTAAGAAAGAGTCTATTATTGTCCCAGAGCACAAAATCCCATCTTTCAAACCATCTGATGCATTTGCAGAAATCTTGAAATAATTATTAACATTAATTAAATTATATTATTATGCCAAACGGTAAAAAGCACAAAAGACATAAAATGTCTACTCACAAACGTAAAAAACGTTTGCGTAAGAATCGTCATAAACATAAATAATGTTTAGACGAGAGGTGTAACTAACGGCTTTGTGGTATAATCCTGTTTGGGCGCAAATGGGTGGCCACAAAGCATTTTTTTGATTTATTGAATATGAAAAGCGAACTGATTGTGGATGTGACTCCACAAGAGGTGGCTATTGCACTCACAGAAGACGATCGACTCATGGAGGTAAACCGCGAACAACGCGGAAAAGATACCTTTGCTGTTGGGAATATCTATTATGGTCGTGTGAAAAAAGTGATGCCTGCCTTGAATGCCGCCTTTGTGGATGTAGGTCATGAGAAAGAAGCTTTTCTGCACTACCTTGATTTAGGATCGGGGTTTCTTACGACACAGAAATATGTGACAAAACTCGTTTCTGATCGTCGTCGTATTCCTGAAATACACAAGATAGAACGGCAAGCAGAATGCACTAAAGATGGACAAATTGCCGATTTCTTGAAAGTGGGAGATACCTTATTGGTGCAAGTAACCAAAGAACCAATTAACTCGAAAGGACCTCGCTTATCCGCAGAGATTTCTATCACGGGACGTAATTTTGTACTCATACCTTTCATAGAAAAGGTAATGGTGAGCAATAAAATCTCTCGTAACTCTGAACGCGGAAGACTCAAACAATTAGTCCAATCAATCAAACCGCACGGATTTGGCGTGATTGTACGGACGGTGGCGGAAGACAAGCGAGTAGCTGAATTGGACAACGAATTGCGTCTACTGGTAAAGCGTTGGGAAGATTGTATCAAAACTTTGCAACGCGCAGAGCCAGTTAGTTTGATTAGTCAGGAATTAGGCAGAACGATTGGTATTATTCGCGATATATTCTCACCCGATTTTGAGAATATTCATGTGAATGATCAGATGGTTTACGAGGATGTTAAGCAGTATTTGGAATTGATAGCCCCAGAGGCATCTAAAGTGGTCAAACTATATACAGGTGAGCAACCTATCTTTGATAAGTTTGATATCACACGCCAAATGAAGACAGGATTGGGGCGTACAGTAGGATTCAAGAAAGGTGGCTACCTCATTATGGATCGCACTGAAGCACTATTCTCAATAGATGTCAATAGCGGAAGTAAGAAACTTTTTGCTGATCAGGAGCAAAATGCCTTTCATTTTAATATGCTTGCAGCAGATGAAATCGTGCATCAACTCCGATTAAGAGATATTGGTGGAATAATTGTTGTAGATTTCATTGATATGGATGACAAGGCTAATCAGCAGGCATTATACGAATATATGCAAAAACTGATGAGCCACGATAGGGCAAAACATAATGTGTTGCCACTCAGCAAGTTTGGACTAATGCAAATCACTCGACAACGCGTGCGCCCCGCGGTGGAAATGAATGTGATGGAGACTTGTCCTACTTGTATGGGAAAAGGTAAAATACAAGCATCATTGTTCTTTACGGATCAAATACAAGAACAAATAGAGGCAATGGTAGCACAATATGGAAGAGGATTACGCTTGCACTTGCACCCATTTGTATTTGCATATATTACAAAGGGTTTCTTTAACTTAAAAAAGAAATGGGCAATAAAATATGGCGTGCGGGTGATAGAAAATCAAAGTCTTGGAATGCTCGAAACTAAATTTTACTCCAAAAAAGGAGAAGAGCAAACGCTACAAGAAGACAAGGCGTGCGAAAAGCAATAAGAGAAAAAGCTGTCTAACAGTGAGTTAGATAGCTTTTTTTATATACAAGGGCTATTTTACTATTCTATCACTAATATCAATAAATTCTTAAAAAAAGAGAGATAGATTTGCATATGTAATAATTTTTTTGTACCTTTGCAGCGAAAAGTAAAACATGCTTAAGGTGCAAGACCTATATCATATGCCCGAATAGAAAGTGGAATAAACTTGTGTATATAATACAATAATAATCAAACATATGAAAGTACTCATAGCAACCGAAAAACCATTTGCCAAAGTGGCAGTAGATGGCATCCGTGAAGTAGTAGCACAAGCTGGTTATGAACTTCTTCTATTGGAAAAGTATACCAATAAGCAACAGCTATTAGATGCTGTGGCTGATGTAGATGCACTTATTATCCGATCGGATAATGTGGATGCTGAAGTGTTGGATGCTGCTAAAAACTTGAAGATTGTAGTTCGTGCTGGCGCTGGTTATGATAATATAGATCTGTCAGCCGCTACTGTCCACAACGTAGTCGTGATGAATACACCAGGACAAAATTCCAATGCGGTGGCAGAACTCGCTTTCGGACTTATGGTGATGGCTGTTCGCAATATGTATAATGGTACCAGCGGTACGGAGCTTTATGGCAAGAAACTTGGTATTCACGCCTACGGCAACGTAGGACGCAATGTGGCACGTATAGCCAAGGGATTTGGTATGGAGTTGTATGCTTATGATGCTTATTGTCCAGATGAGGTTATGATAGCCGAAGGAGTAACACCATTGCATAGCGCAGAGGAGTTATATACTACTTGCCATGTTGTAAGCCTACATATCCCTGCTACACCAGAGACTAAGGGTTCGATCAACAATGCCTTGCTCAGTCGTATGCCACAAGGGGCAGTGCTGGTCAATACTGCACGCAAAGAGGTTATCAATGAGGACGAACTGATTCAGTTCATGCAAATGCGTAAGGATTTTAAGTATGTAACTGATATTATGCCTGCTGCTGATCAGAAGATGCAAGAGTTGTTTGCTGGACGATATTTTGCTACACCTAAGAAGATGGGCGCACAGACTGCAGAAGCGAATATCAACGCGGGTATAGCTGCTGCTAAACAAATAGTAGATTTTTTAGAGAACGGTAATACTAAGTTCCAAGTGAATAAATGAGAACAATCATATTAGCAATTATATTGCTCATTAGTGGTATTTCCTACGCCTTACATATCGAGTGCGTAGGAAATGCTATATTGATAGATAATGCGGGAGATACACTTCTGGTGTTTGCTAATAATCCTGAGGTAAAAACCATTAGCACTGTAGGAACTGTCGACTGGTATCATTTGTCGGATACTGTGATGCCTATTCAAACAGGTACTGATTATTTTTATCCTGAGCATGGAGAAGGTTATATGGTAAAAGTGGGGAATGAACGTGATGTGTTTTGGGCATTTGACTACGAGCAATTGCGTCCAAGTATTGAGCAAATCGATGTGGAATTGACATGCGAGACCGCTTTGCTTCACCTCATCGGAGAGATACCTCAATTGACATACACCAGTCAGTATGGCAATGTGATGACATATCCTCGCATGTGTAAGGTGGAGTTTACTAGCGCGATGTGGGATAATGAAGCTGAAATGTGGATTGATTCAGCAGCGGTAGAGGAGTTGATTTTTGAAAATGATATGATTGTATCATCTTCGCCTGTACCTACAGATAATTCAGTAGGTTTCTCTATCATAGATAAGTTTGCAGAAGATTTGTCAGTAGAAATAGATACCATGCACTCGCTACAGTATGAGCCTGTGGCATTAAAAGCATATCCTATGGCAATTACAACGACCCGCGGCAAACAGAGCGAAACAAGCAACGAGGTAAATCGTCCTTATTCGCCAGATGATCGTATGAATATGTCAGCACCATTGGATATTCTATTCAAAAGTAATGGACTGAATGCCGACTATTATCAATGGAAAATCTATCAGGGTAGCGCATTGCTCTTCACGCGTAACGATGCTGAACATAGATATACGTTTTTGGAGAAAGGACAGTATCGAGCTGTAGTGGTTGTGAGCAATAGCGATTGTCAATTGGATTCCGTATCGTTTGATATATCCATAAGCGAATCAATGTTGCTGGTACCAAATGTGTTTACTCCGAATGGCGATGGTGCCAACGATGAATTTCGTGTAGCATATCGTTCGCTCAAAGAGTTTCAGTGTTGGGTGTATAACCGATGGGGACATCTGGTGTACAAGTGGAACGATCCTGCTAAAGGATGGGATGGCACAATCAACGGACGACCTGCTGCAGAAGGTGCGTATTTCTACGTGATACGTGCATTAGGAACAGATGCGGATGTGAATGCTAAATATACCATCAAACCTGTATATAGCGCCAAAGTGAAAAAACAGGATGAGTCGCTCATAGGAGTCTATCAAATGTCGGGCTCAATCAACCTACTTCGTGGAGGAAAATGATGACAACCAAATCAATATACCAACCTGCTTTACTAGGCAAAACACTCGCACAGATAGATGCTATTATGGCAACTATGCCAGAGTCGGGTAGGATAGACACATTGAATTGGGTAGAGCGGTATCCTGTTGCACCTCAAACTACTTTCACGCTTGCACATACCGATGAGATGCTCTACGTGCGATACGAGGTGAGAGGTGAACTACCATTGACAACCAAGACTCAAGATTTGGAATTGGTGAATGAGGACGCCTGTGTGGAGATTTTTATTGCTGATGCGGATAATACCCACTATTGGAATTTTGAGTTCAATCCTGCTGGCGTATGCAATGCTTCGCATCGCAAAGAGCGCAAGGTAGATGTCGTTCGTCTCAATCCCGAGCAATTGGCATCCATCCAGCGCTATGGCAAACAATTATGTGCGGCGCATTGGACATTGCTCGTAGGGATACCATTGGCGTTGATAGACTTAGATCTCACGCATGAGCGTGCGCGTCGCGCAAACTTGTATAAATGTGGCGACAAAACGGCTACGAAGCACTATGCTTCTTGGAATGCTATTGATGCTCCTGTACCTGCATTCCATTTGCCAGAGTTCTTTGGAGAAATACAATTTTAGAATCCTATACCCGATACCCGATATCCGATACCCGATATCCGACTTAAAATAAATCAACTATATGAAAAAATCAATCATTACTATGGCTGCAATGGCAGTAACTATGTTGGCAAGTGCCAACCCATTCTTCCACTACAAAGAGTGGAAGACTCCACACGGAACTTATCCGTTCAATGACATCCGCCCTGAGCATTATATGCCTGCTTTCGAGGAAGGTATCAAGCAAGGCTTGGCTGAGATTGATGCTATTGTCAATAACCCTGCTGCCCCTACTTTCAAGAATACTATTGAGGCATACGAGAAGTCTGGCGAGTTGCTTTCTATCGTAGCTGGTTGCTTCTACAACCTCACCTCTGCAGAGACCAACGACGAGTTGCAAGCAATCGCTATGGAACTCTCTCCTAAAATGTCGGAGTATTCAGCTACTATCCGTCTCAACGAGGGACTCTTTGCACGTATCAAAGCGGTTTATGATCAAAAAGATAAACTCAAATTGGATGCTGCACAACAAAAGCTCCTCGAGGATATCTACGAGTCATTTGCAAACAATGGTGCTAACCTCAATCCAGAGCAAAAGCAAGTCTATAAAGAACTCAGCGCTAAACTTTCTCAACTCACCCTCGTGTATGGTCAAAATGTGCTGAAGGCTACCAACGCTTGGACTATGCTTATCACCAACGAGGCTGACCTCGCTGGTCTGAAGGACGATACCAAGGCTATGCTCCGCGCTAATGCAGAGAAGAAAGGCATGGAAGGTTGGTTGCTTGACCTCAAACCTACCACCTATATCCCTGTGATGGAGGACTGCCAAAACCGCGATATCCGTCGCGAACTCTATACCGCATACAACACCCGAGCTATTGGTGGCGAATATGATAACACACAGATTATCATTGATATCGTCAATACCCGCTTGGCATTGGCTAACCTCTTTGACAAGGCTTGCCACGCTGATAAGTCGCTCACCAATACTTGTGCCGAGAGCAAGGAAAACGTGATGAATTTCCTTGATCAATTGCGCGAGAGCTATATGCCAGTTGCGTTGCAAGAGGTGGCGGAATTGCAAGAGTTTGCTAAATCTAAAGGATTTTATGCTACCCTCCAACCATGGGATTGGAGTTTCTACTCCAAGCAACTCAAAGAGGAGAAATACGCTATTTCAGATGACTTGCTCCGCCCATATTTCCAAAAGGAGAAAGTGGTAGAGGGTGTGTTTGGTTTGGCTAAACGCCTCTATGGTATTACCTTCAAGGAGAACAAGAACATCCAAGTATATCACCCAGATGTGACTGCTTATGAGGTGTTTGACGAGAAGGGCAAATTCCTCGCTGTTTACTATGCAGACTTCCACCCACGCGAGGGTAAGCGCGGTGGTGCATGGATGAACAACTTCCAAGAGCAATATGGCAAGCATCGCCCACACGTAGTCAATGTGATGAACTTCACCCAAGCTACAGACTCTAAACCTGCTTTGTTCTCTTATGACGAGGTGGAGACTTTCTTGCACGAGTTCGGTCATGGCTTGCATGGTATGCTCACCAAGTGCCAATACGCAGCGCAGAATGGTACCAACGTGCCACGCGACTTTGTTGAGTTGCCTTCACAGTTCAATGAGAACTTCCTTAGCGAGAAGGAGTTCCTTGACACTTTCGCTAAGCACTATGAAACAGGCGAGGTTATCCCACAAGACTTGGTGGACAAGATTCAAGCGGCAGCTAACTATCATGTGGCATATGCTTGCGTGCGCCAACTCTCATTTGGTTATCTCGATATGGCATGGCATACTTTGACCGAGCCATTCGTTGTTCCTGAGACCTTGACTGCTACCGAGGCTGTGATCAAGTTTGGCGATGAGGCTATGGTGGGCGTACAGGTGTTGCCACTGGTATCAGGTACGCACATGCAATATGCTTTCACGCATATCTTCTCTGGTGGCTATGCTGCTGGTTACTATAGTTATAAGTGGTCTGAGTTGTTGGATGCTGACGCATATTCAGTCTTCAAGGCAGCTAAGGCTAAGAACGGCAGTATCTTCGATAAGAAGGCTGCTGAGCTCTATCGCAAGAACATCTTGGAGAAGGGTGGTAGCGCGAAGCCTATGGATTTGTATCGTGCTTTCCGCGGCGGCGAACCGTCTATCGATGCACTGCTGGAGCGCGACGGAATAAAGAAATAATCTATCAATAATGATGCAAAGATATAATAATCGGCTGATTCCACATAGGAATCAGCCGATGTTGTAATAATTCGGTGTTTTTTTGGGGACAAAAAATCAGACTTGCGGATTGATGGGGAATAGACCTATTCGATTTTGGGTTGAAAATTATACCTGTTTTAGCGATAGTTGTATGCGTCCGCGTGCGTGATCAATATCTATCACGCGTACACGCACATGTTGGTGCAAACGAACCACTTCGCTGGGGTTACTGATACGCCGATTGCCCATCTCGGAGATATGAATCAGTCCGTCTTTGTGCACACCGACATCGCAGAACGCACCAAAATTGGATATGTTCGTAATGATACCAGGGAGTACCATTCCCACTTTCAAATCATCTATAGTATGCACCGTCTCTTCGAAATGAAACTCCTCGATTTGTGTTCTTGGATCACGACTTGGTTTTTCCAATTCGCTGAGGATATCCATGAGGGTAGGCATACCTACTTGGTCGGTGACATAGTGCTTTAGATCTATCTTTTGTCGCAAGTCTGCACGGCTCATGAGGTCGCTTACCTTACAACCCAAGTCTTTTGCCATACGTTCCACGATAGGATAACTCTCAGGATGCACAGCGGAATTATCCAATGGCATCGCAGAGTTGGTCACACGCAAGAAACCCGCTGCCTGCTCATAGGTCTTGGCGCCCATCTTAGGCACTTTCAGCAGGTCTTTTCTGCAAGTGAATGCTCCGTGTTCGCTGCGATAGTTTACAATATTCTGTGCTAATGCAGGACCTAAACCAGATATATACGTTAGGATATGCTTACTGGCAGTATTGACATCCACTCCCACGTGATTGACCACGCTCTCTACTGTTTGCTGAAGCGATTCTGCTAAGCGCGATTGGTTGACATCATGCTGGTATTGCCCTACACCAATTGATTTAGGATCAATCTTCACTAATTCCGCCAACGGATCCATAAGGCGTCTGCCTATAGACACCGCACCACGCACTGTCACATCCTCATCGGGAAACTCCTCACGCGCAATTTTGCTGGCAGAATAGACCGAAGCTCCACTCTCACTAACTACAAAAACCTGAGGGGAATTCTGACTTTTGCAGTTTAAATTTTGACTTGTCGTACTATTCTTAATTCTTAATTCATAATTCTCAATAGCCACACGTACCATCTGTTCTGTTTCGCGGGAGGCAGTACCGTTGCCGATAGCAATAGCCTCAATCTGGTATTGCAGAATGAGTTGCAGAATCGTGTCGGTAGCCTGCTTTGTATTGAGGAAAACAACCGTATGCTTGAGCAAATCGCCTTGTGCGGATAGGATTACCAATTTACATCCTGTGCGAAAACCAGGATCAAGCGCTAGTACTCGCTTCTGTCCGAGTGGAGATTCCAATAGCAGTTGGCGCAGGTTGTCTGCAAATACGCGAATGGCTTCTGTATCTGCCTTTTCCTTACTGCTCGCAGCAAACTCTGTTTCAATGGAAGGTTTGAGCAAGCGTTTATAACTATCCTCCATAGCCAATTCCACTTGGTAGGACGCATCGCTGTTGGAATGAAGAAACTGATATGCCAGTTTATCCAATGCCTTCTCGCGGTCGGGTGAGATATCCACACGGATATAGCCCTCGCTCTCCGCTCTACGAATAGCCAACAGACGGTGAGAGGTGATACGGCGAAGTGGTTCGCTGATAGCAAAATAGTCTTTGTATTTCTGTGCTTCTACCTCGCTCTCTTTGCCCTTGATCACTTTGGTGGTAATGATAGCCGAATATGAGAACTCGCGACGGATATTCTGGCGAGCCTTCTCGTCTTGGCTAATCCATTCGGCAATAATATCGCGTGCACCTTGTAGCGCTTCTTCTCGCTCTTTGCCCAATCGCCTAATAGCCTCTTCGCCTTCTCGTTTTTGCGCAAAAATAGCCATAGCTAAAGGCTCTAATCCTTGCTCGCGCGCTACATCTGCGCGTGTCTTGCGGTGGGGTTTGTAGGGTAGGTAGATGTCCTCGAGCTCTGTGCTATCCCATGACTGCTCAATGCGTTGGCGTAGTTCGGCGGTCAGTTTGCCCTGTTCTTCAATGGTATGTAGGATAGTGTTTTTACGCTCATCGAGTTCTAAAAAACGATGATATTCATCAGCGATATTGCTGATTTGCACCTCATCCAAACTACCTGTACGCTCTTTACGATAGCGGGCAATAAAGGGAATAGTCGCGTTTTCGTTGAGCAATGCAATAGTGGCTGCCACTTGCGTAGCAGCCACTCCAATACGTGACGAAATTAATTTCGAAAAATCAGTCATACGGATTAGAATAGATAGCGAACACCGAGTGTGATACCGCTGAAAAGACCAATACCATTAAACATGAAACCACCATCACTTGCTATAGCAACACCGATGTTAGGACGATAGTCAACAGATAATTGCAATGGAAACCAGAAATTATACTCAACTCCTACGTGACCTACTGCACCTGCATAAATCTTACCAGCCCATTCTTTAACCAGTTCTCCTTGTTCATTAACTGCACTTAGAGTGCGGAAAGGATTATATACACCCACACCAGCACCTACACCAAGACTCCAGTTCCACTCGCCTTTCTCGTTCCAAGGAATAGCGGTGTTGAATGGATTTATCCAGTCATAAGTAGCTGTAACACCAATACCATTGAATGCTGGAATATTTACTGATAAGTCAATCATATTAGACTCACCAATGCTGTGTTGATATGATACATCAACGCCATAACCGAGGTTTACACCGATTGCGCGTGGTTGAGCTACTACTGCTACAAAACCTGCGACTGCCAAAATGGCAACAAGAATTACTTTCTTCATAATAATTAATGATTAATAGTTAGTAATTAAGATTTATTATTTCAAATAGAAATATGTTGCAAAGATACGACTTTTTTTTTTAATGACCAAATATTTATTGCAATTTTTCCAATGCTTCCTTCATGCGCGTCATAGCTTCAGTAATCAACTCTTCGCTGGTGGCATACGAGAATCGGATGCAATTATCCTCGCCAAAGGCACTACCCGAAACGCATGCGACATGTGCTTCTTGCAGCAAGTAAGTAACGAGTTCATCCGCATTGCTGATGGTTTTACCATTGTATTTCTTACCAAAGAACGCTGATACATCGGGGAACAGATAGAACGCTCCTTGTGGCTCCAAGACTTTCATACCCTCAATTTCTCTGGCGAGTCCCAAAATAAGGTCACGGCGTCGTTCAAACGCTTGACGCATTTCTTCTACACATTCTTGTGGTCCTGTATATGCAGCTTCAGCGGCTTTTTGTGCGATTGTAGTAGCACATGTAATCATCTGACCTTGAAGGCGTTTAACGGCAGTAATGAGGTCTTTGTTATGGCATGCCAACCAACCAATACGGTAGCCCGTCATGGCAAATGCTTTGCTTACACCATTGATAACAATAAGACGATCCTCAATCTCAGGGAACTGCGCCAATGTCTCGTGCTTGCCCGTATAGAGGATGTGCTGGTAAATCTCATCGGCCAACACCACCACTTGTGGATGCTTCACAAGTACCTCAACAATCGCTTTGAGATTATCCAATGCATAAACAGAGCCTGTAGGGTTATTCGGAGAACAAAGCATGAGCAGTTTCGTTTTAGGTGTGATTGCAGCTTCCAATTGCTCTGCAGTAATGCAGAAATTGTTTTCCATGGTAGTTTTTACCAAAACACTCTTACCTTGTGCTATCTTTACCATTTCTACATAACTTACCCATGAAGGAGTAGGGATAATCACCTCGTCGTCAGGACCAATCAGGACTTCGATAGCATTGCAGATGGCTTGTTTAGCACCTACAGACACTATGATCTCATTTGCATTGTATGGTTTGACAGGATAGTCTTTGATATCCTTATTGATGGTATCAGCAATGGCTTGACGCAATGCTGGGAAACCAGGAGTGGGACCATAATGCGAGATGTCGTTGTTGATAGCATCTATGGCTGCTTGTTTGACATGTGCAGGAGCTGGAAAATCGGGCTCGCCCAGGGATAGACCAATCACATCTACTCCTTCTGCACGGAGTTGTTGGCATAATGCAGCCACTTGCAAGGTTTGCGACTCTTCGAGCGCAGCAATTCGTTTGGAAATATTCATAAGATTTGTTTATAATTTTGTACCTAAAACAGTATATGTATTATTATCAACTTGTATTACCAACTGGTTGTTAATAATACGTTTTTGAATCGTTTGTGGATGAGCATTGGTTATATGATCAATACCTGTGTATGAATTAACTTCTTGTCGTACGCACCACAATTGTAATTCATTCCACGACCACATCACCACAGCATCCAATTGGGTAGGAAGTTCGGTAAGAAGTCCCGTATTGAAAGCATCTACTGCCCTAATCGAACAGATAGATGGCGATGATGCCATATCGTATTCATCAATTGTGACATTCTCAATGCGGATATATCGGCAAACATCTGCAGAATCGATGGTCGTGCTAATAAGTTCGGGCAGACATGCCACTTTGTCCTTATCTACTTTCCATGCTTGGGTAGGAGATAGTTCAGGCACACCATAGTAGTTGCGGAAGCGTCCTACTACTTGTCGGAGAACGTGTCCGTTAGCCAACCCCTCACCATAGCGTTGACCAGTACCATCGCCCGTATCGTAAATCAACATCGAGCCCGTATGATCGCGAACGAAAATATAAGAATCATACTTTTTGGTTACAATTACCGAATCTAAATATACCGTCTCGAAGTCGGCAGATTGCACGGCTTGACTGACAGTGATAGGCGCTACGGCACGCAATATAATAGGTGCTTCGCAGACAATATCGCCACTGGTAAGGATCAGAGTATCAATATAATTGCCACCTAATTCCACTTGATAAGAGATGGTAAGTTGTCCTCCGTCGCGGTCTAAACTTGTCGTGGATAACTGGAAAGGCGCACCATGCTTGAGCGAGACGGAAATATCTTCCGTGAGGCGGTTGGCATTTACCATAATTGTTTGTTTACCCGCAGCAACACCTTTGCTGAGCAATACGGTCCCGAAATTCGTGAGCGGTGCGACAATGGCCACAGTATCGCCCAATGCTTCTACACGGCGATAGATGCATACAGGAGTCTGACTTAAGTCAGTATAGCAACCAAAGAGCGGCGGATTATTACTTGCGTTATATTGCAGGTATTTTCCCTTACTATTACCCAAATTCATAATGGTGGCTTCACCATCTTGGGCAACATGGATATCCCAATAACCATAATAACCATAGGTGTTTTGGTCGTAGAGTTTATCCCATAGGGCCAGTTTGTTTTTTGTTTGTCCGCCATTGGCCACGAGATAGGCACACTCATAGCGGATATTATCCTCAATATAGAACGCCGATTCACCATTAAGTTCAGTTTTGTGCAGGGTGTAGATAGCATTGTCGTTGGCTGCAACCTGCGTGCGGTCTTCAGAATATTGACCACGTATGGCGTGTATGTTGTTAGATGAGATGGATTCATCGAAATAACCCATGATATTAATCACGTCAGAGTTGTGTACGCCAATGATAATTTGGTCGGAATCTTGGAGTTGATCAATATGTGTTACCAATTGATAGGTGTCGGTTGTGAAAGGCGACGAACCGCCATTGCTACTATGAATAGTAAGGGTGTTAATGTTGATGGCATTCTCTGTACACGTTACCCAAAAGCATATTTTTCCTGTCTCGGCATTGGACAGCAGTAGGGTAGTATCGCGATTGTATTGTCCTACTCCTTTAGGCGGACGATTGATGGTCAGTTCGTAGGATGTGTTATCACCTACTTGCACAAAAATGCTGCCTTTTCCCTTCGAAGCATTTTGGCAGAAGTTGACATCTATACTTCGCACACCTTCGAAAGTCACCACAGATGTAGCACCTGCTCCCGAAGTGCTGGTTTTTACACTCACACCTCGACTATAAGGACGCCCTTGCGCATCGGTATTACCATAGGAATAGGAGTGTGCTTCCTTGTCGCATACCCATCCGTCCGTCTTACCATCACACTTGGTAGCACCCACTTGACTATTCCAATCAATGGACGTAAATGTATAGGTAGTGATACCTGCAAAGGATACAGGGATAGCCAATAATAAACATAAAAATGATATTACTATTCTCATAATGCGGTGTTTTTTATACAAGTTATTTTTCTTGTCCTAAACAATTATATGTCTTGTTATTATGATTGATGTATAGTTGATGATTCTGAATTATTTTTTTTGCTTGATCTGCATAGATATGGGGAGACTCTACATCTGTTGATTTAACAAAAGTGACCCTACTTTCTGCAGTAAAATTGCCTAAAGTAGCAGTTATGGTATAAGAACCTTCTCGGGTACTTGTGAGTGTTGCACTTAATCCGTTTTTATTAAGTTTAGTATAGCGGTTAGTGGGCGTGTTTTTCCAAATAATATCTTGGTCTGTAGCATTCTCAGGAAAAATAGTAGCGGTGATGGTTGCTGTATCGCCTACGTTTACAGTGATTGATGTTGGAGAAATAGTAAGTTCTTTCACGCGAATCTTATGCGGTTCAGAACTAATTTCCCATCCTGCAATACCTGCTCCCAAGCAGTATTCGTAAAGGTTGATGGTATTATCATCGAGTTGTTCCCATTGAAAGAATGCTCCTACTGATGCGTTCCCGTCGTAGCCATCAGTCCCGAGAGGGGGTTGTGTGTACATAGGAGTTTGTTCAGTAGAAGTCATATCTCTGATGGTCCATCCACCATTATAGTTGCTTCCCGAAGCGTATAGCAGCATGTCATGATTATTTAGGCGAAAGAATGCTCCACCAACAGAACTATTACGAGCAGGAGCCGTAGTGCTGCTTGCGCTGTTGAAATAAGCTCCTTTATCAACGCCTTTGTACAGATAATATCCCTGATTACGGACTTGGTATATAAAGTGAGCTGGATTGTTGTCGATGGGAATGACATAGCCCGCAGTAGTGCCTTCGATACTGACAGGAAACGATGTCGTATTGACAAATTTACCATTGGCAATCTTCACTACTTCTACAAACATCTGTTTGTTAGGAAAAAAATACACATATCCACCTTCCTCGGAGAATATGTCGCCACTGGCTGTCGGAAAGTGGGTTTGTCCGTTATGGTTGAGTGTGAAAGCAATCGTGTGCTCGGTATTGTCATCCGCTTTATAGACAGTAAGTTGGTTGGGAGTAGAATTATCATCCGAACTATGGATAATCAAATTACCAACATTATCGCGACAAATACCATGACGCGATGCGACTAATCCTGGCTCGTACACCTTTCCTGTAGTGTCTATAGCTACGATCGTTGTATTATAGTAATCGGCAGCATAGAATACACCATCAATATACGCAGCTTCTTGTGCTTGTGTATAGTTGCCTCCAGTGGTGGTTGGAAAATTATCAGGACGATTGCCTGCAGTTTGTGCGTAATGGAAAAGAGGGGTGATGTAGAGTTGTGTTAGAGGAGCAATAGGTGCCAACACATCCCAATCTATTTCATCGATTTCTGGCATGTCTGCGGGCATGAGGTAGTCGCACGTCATTGTAGTACATCCAAGATTTCCATGTTGGAGATAGGAACTCTCGCTATTAACAGTCCAACAGGCTACTTCCATTCCTGCATCATGGCATCTGCGTGCCATAGTTTTGGTCAATCCTCCCGTTTGTACACTTGGGGTAATTCCCCATTGCAGACACCACTGATAGCGTCCCTCTGTCACTTCGTAGCAGAGGTATTGACACTGCAATGCAGGATAATTAGTACGCACATACTCTAAGGATTTTTGCATGGAGGTTAAGATGCGTGTTTCTTCTACAAGACCATGTTTCTCAATCAGTTCGTACAGACCAGGAAAACGACTCATATCGTTGTTGTTGATGCCGTTTGCCCATTTTAGTTCTATTATAGGGAATATATTGTTGTTTTTACAAATTTCCAAAAAGCGATCTACAGTACATATTTTGGCAGTATATTGTACGCCACCACGTGTCTGCGTGAGTGTGAGTGCTTCGAGTGTAGCAAGGGTGCTATTAGGAATACTGACATTATGTCCTACACGATTGAGATCGTCATCGTGCCAGCAGACATATGCTCCGTCACTGGTGGTTTTGACATCAATTTCAAGTCCTGTGTATCCATAATGGTTTATACCATTAAACATAGCCTCTTCGGTGTTTTCTACTCCGCGGTAACTACCACGATGACCAGCAAAGAGAGGCTTCCAAGCGTAGGCGTTAATAGCCATACATGCTATGCATAAGAGAATAATTGTTTTTTTCATGATGTTTGTAAATGCATTAGTTAAATAGGACGGCGAAATTCCGCCAGTATGATAGCCGTAGCAATGCTTACGTTTAGACTCTCAGATGTGTTATTGGTGTTGTAGGATGGAATAAGTAGTGTGTGTGTAAGCACCTCGCGTATAGCTGGGGATATACCATTTCCCTCATTACCCATGACAATTATACCAAATTCTTTGTTGGGAATACTATTGGGCGCATACATATTATTTCCTTCTAATAATGTTCCGTAAATAGGGTAGTTTGCATCTTTAAAATCAGATAGCATCTGAGGAAGATCATCTACGTAATGCATCCTAACACGAGCTAGCGCTCCCATTGTGGCCTGTACCACTTTTGGATTATAACAATCTGCTGTATCTTTTGAGCATATAATATCGTAAATACCAAACCAATCGCAGGTGCGAATGATCGTACCTAAATTACCCGGATCTTGTATGCCATCTAATGCTAATATCAGCCTGTTAGTTGAAAAGTCTATAGCTTGCTGTTTTGCCTTTTCAAACACAGCAATCACACCTGGTGGGGTGCGAAGTGATGACATCTGAGCTATTTCTGTAGGGGTAGCATTATCCAATGTGATTTTCAATCGCAATGCAAATGTACCTTCCAAATCGTTGATGCATTTATTTCCTTCTGCAACGAAGAGTTGTAATTCGTCTCTTGTTTTTTTGTTCTGCAAGCTACGAACCAACTTTATTTGCGCTTTACTCAATCTATTGACCATAGTCACAATGATAAATTGCCGCAAAGTTACGAATAAAATATCATATTTGCAAATGTTTTTGATATTTTTGATATTTTTTGATTTGTATTCATGGCGGATTGGATGGCAATATCTTCTCGCGCGCATATGTACATCTCTGGTTGTGCATAAAACGCGTATTGGCTATATATTTTCGATTTAAGGCATTTGATGTCCAATAGTGATTTTTGCTAAAATAAATAAAAATACAAAAAAAAACATAAAAATTTGCGTATGTCAAAAAAAAGCAGTAATTTTGCAGCGTGGAAGAAAGTGGTTGTTTGATACCGCTTGTAGATACGTGAATTCGATTTTTTTAGAACTTTATATAAAATGATTAACAACGACAGAATTATTCCTGTGAAGATTGACGAGGAAATGCGAACCTCGTACATTGATTACTCGATGAGCGTTATCGTGGCACGTGCGTTGCCAGATGTGCGTGACGGTTTCAAGCCTGTTCACCGCCGTGTGCTCTTCGGAATGAATGAGTTAGGAAACACCAGCGACAAACCTACCAAGAAATCCGCGCGTATCGTGGGTGAAGTAATGGGTAAGTTCCACCCTCATGGTGATAGCAGTATCTATGGCACGCTCGTGCGCATGGCACAACCATGGAATATGCGCAACGTCTTGGTGGACGGACAAGGTAACTTCGGCTCTATTGACGGCGACGGTGCAGCGGCTATGCGTTATACCGAGGCACGCCTCTCGAAATTAGCAGAGGAGATGCTCCGCGACATAGAAAAAGATACTGTGGATATGCAGCTCAACTTCGATGACACCCAGCGTGAGCCTGTAGTGTTGCCATGTCGCTTTCCTAACCTGCTGGTCAATGGTGCCAGTGGTATCGCGGTAGGTATGGCTACCAATATGCCAACCCACAACTTAGGCGAAGTGATAGATGGCTGCGTAGCATACGTGAAGAACGCTGTGGCACGTGTAGAGAATCCAGAGGTAGAGCCTATCACCGTGGCAGAGCTTATGGAGCATATTAAGGCGCCTGACTTCCCAACGGGTGGCACTATATACGGTTATCAAGGTGTGCGCGACGCATACGAGACAGGTCGCGGACGAGTGATTATCCGTTCGAAAGCGGAGATTGAAACCGAAGATAACGGTCGCGAACGAATTGTGATTGGCGAGTTGCCATACGGAGTGGTGAAGTCTGACCTCGTGAAGAATATCGCTGACCTTGTGAACGACAAGAGGATCGAGGGTATCTCGGGTATTAGTGATCACTCTAAGCGTGATATTCGTATCATCATTGAGATCAAGCGTGATGCGAATGCGCAGGTGGTACTCAACAAACTCTATAAGTACACCGCATTGCAATCTAGTTTCTCTGTAAATAGCATTGCGTTGGTGAAGGGGCGTCCACAGTTATTGAACTTGCACGACATGGTGGCAAACTTCATAGAGCACCGTATGGATGTGGTGATTCGCCGTACTAAGTATGATTTGCGCAAGGCAGAGGAGCGTGCACACATTTTGGAGGGATTGATTATCGCGGTGGACCATATTGACGAGGTTGTGAAGATTATCCGTGCAAGCCGCACCCCAGCAGAGGCTCAGACCAACATTGAGGCACGATTTGACTTGGATAGCATCCAGTCAAAGGCTATTGTGGATATGCGCTTGTCACAGTTGACAGGTTTGCGCATTGAGGAGTTGAAAGAGGAGTATGCAAAGTTGCAACAACTGATCCAACAACTCAACGAACTGCTTAATAGTGAGACATTGCGATATGAAGTGATTGAGAACGAACTCGTGGAAATCAAAGAGAAGTATGCTGACGAGCGCCGTACACGTATCATCAAGATGGCCACTGAGTTCAATCCTGAGGATATGTATGCTGACGATGATATGGTCATCACCATTTCTCACTTGGGCTATATCAAACGTACCCCATTGGCTGACTTCCGTCAGCAAGGTCGTGGTGGCGTAGGCGCGAAGGCAAGCGCAGCACGCGATGAGGACTTCATTGAGTATGTACACCAAGCAAATATGCACTCTACCATGATGTTCTTCACCGAGCAAGGTCGTCTCTATTGGACTAAGGTATATGAATTGCCAGAGGGCAACCGTCAGTCTAAGGGTCGTGCGTTGCAGAATATGATTAATATCCAGAAGGGCGATAAGGTTTGCGCGTTTATCCACGTGAAGAACCTCAGCGATATGGAGTATGTGCAAAATCACTACCTCATCTTTGCGACAAAGAATGGTCTGATGAAGAAGACTACACTTGAGTCATATAGTCGTCCACGTGCTAACGGTATCATTGCCCTTGGCTTGCGTGAGGATGACCGCCTTATCCGCGTGACACTCACCGATGGCAATAGCCAGATGTTGGTGGCATCCTACAATGGTAAGGTTGTCCGCTTCCCTGAAGATACTGTTCGCCCAATGGGTCGTACAGCTACGGGTGTACGTGCTATCAAGTTGGATGAAGATGGCAAGGATCGCGTGATTGGTATGATTTGTGTGGGTGAGGATAGCAAGGAATCTGTACTCGTGATTTCGGAAAAAGGCTTTGGTAAGCGTACCGATCTTGATGATGAGAATGGCGAGCCAATTTATCGTATTACCAATCGTGGCGGTAAGGGTGTAAAGACCATGAACCTCACCGATAAGACGGGTAATCTCATTGGTCTTGAGGCTGTTACCGATGAGCAAGACTTGATGCTCATCACCAAATCGGGTACTGCTATCCGTATGGCAATGGATACTATCCGTGTCATGGGGCGTGCTACTCAAGGAGTAAAACTCATTGAACTGCAAAAGCGCAACGATACGCTCATGTTCGGCTGTGTGGTGCCTAAAGAGGAGGTTGAGGACCAAACGGCAGAAGAGATAAATGTTGAAGATGCGACAATAACCGAAGAATAATATATAACATGCGATATAGTCGCTTGACACTTTGAAACTTTTTAAATAGTATTAATAGTATGAAAAAATCAATTTTTCTTGCAGCTCTGGTGCTGGTAAGCGCAGGCTGTTTTGCACAAAAAGCAAACGTAAATAAAGCGCGTGGTCTTGCTGATGCAGAGACCCCTGACTTTGCTGGAGCACGTTCAGCTATTGCTGAGGCATTGCAAAATGATGAGACAAAAGACTTGGCAAATACCTGGTATGTTGCTGGTTATATTGGCTACAAGGATTTCTATAATGGTAATCTTAAACGCCAAATAGGTCAACATCTGGATGTAAATCAATGGGGAGCTGCTGTATATGAGTCGCTGAACTATTGGAATAAAGCATATGAACTTGCTCTCATACCTACAATTGATAAAAAAGGTAATGAAAAATACGATACACGTACCCCTAAAAATATCGTACCAAAGGTTGTAGAATACTTTCAACAACAACCACTTATCATTGCTGGATTTACTGCATATGAGAATAATGATCCTTCAACAGCGTACGACATGTTTATGGCACATTGCAACATCCCAGAATTACCTATGATGCAGAATACACCTGCGGAAGCTGCTAAATTGCTTTGTGATTCCAGCTATTACACTTGTCTTTACTATGCAGGTCGTTTTGCTTACGAGGCACAGCGCTATGATGATGCGATTATTGCATTGTTAAAAATGAATACAGAGAAGGCTAATGCTAACGCTCTTCGCAAAGAGGTGATCTATGCGAACGAATATATCTACCAAATCTATATGGAGCAAGGAGATACTGCAAAAGCTGTAGAGTCTATCAAATCAAGCATTAATCTTTTCCCAGAAGAACCATGGTTCATGCAAAACCTAATCAATCTTTACATCAATTCAGGTCAAGAAGATAAAGCTATTGAGTACTTAGATCTCGCTATCTCTCGTGAACCTAACGTAGGTCAATATTACAATTCTAAGGGTTCTATTCTCGCTCGTATTGGTCGTTTTGAGGAGTCTTTCAAGGCATTTGAACAAGCGATCGCTATCGAGCCTAACAATGCACTCTTCCTTGAGACATTGGGATTTGCCTATGTGGATTTAGGTAACAAACTCAATGATGATGCCATCTACTATGATGCCAAAGAATATGCTAAAGCAAAGGTAGAAATTGATAAGGCGTATCAAAATGCTTTACCATATTTTGAGAAAGCATATGAGTTAGAACCTGATAATTACGACTTCAAACGCTCACTTCGTTCGCTCTACTATCGACTTGGTATGAACGATAAGTACGAAGCACTCGCAGATTAAGAAATTCATAATTCATAATTCATAATTGGATTATGGGCAGAATACTTGCGATAGACTTTGGTCGTAAACGAACAGGATTAGCCGTTACGGATGCCCTCCGTATAACGGCTAATCCGCTTGTTACTATCCCTACGCATACGTTGGAGACTTGGCTGACCGACTATTTTGTTCGCGAACAAGTTGATGAAGTGGTGATTGGACATCCTTATCAGATGAATGGCAAAGACTCCGAGACGATGCAGTATATCCAGCCCTTTATCAATCGCTTTCGCAAGGTGTTTCCCAATATGCCGCTCAAGGAGTACGACGAACGTTTTACTTCTGTTATTGCTCACCAAGCAATGATTGCAGGTGGCATGAAGAAGAGTCAACGTCAAGACAAGTCGGTAGTAGATAAATTGGCAGCTTGTATTATTCTTGAGGGCTATTTAGATAGTATTCGTTAGCGACTCCCACCATACAATAACCATACAATAACCACACAATAACCATACAATTCTTTACCGTCACGTTACTTGTGTGCTACTAATCGTTGTAAATTAAAATAAATTATCAATAGCATGATATTGCCTATATATTTATACGGTCAACCTGTGTTGCGCAAACCCACAGAAGACATCACACCCGAATCACTTGATCTCCAGCAACTACTTGCTGACATGTGGGAGACTCTTGAGGTAGCCGAGGGCTGTGGTTTGGCTGCTCCACAGATTGGAAAGGCTATTCGCCTTTTTATAGTGGATGGTACTGAACTGGCAGAGGATTATCCCGAGTGTCAAGACTTTAAGAAGGTGTTTATAAATCCTGAAATTATTGAGGAGAGTGAAGAGGATAGCACTTTCTCCGAAGGTTGTCTTTCTCTTCCTGGAATTTCGGAGAATGTCATTCGTCCTGCAAGCATTACTATCCGCTATATGGATGAGAACTTTACGGAGCATACGGAAACCTACGAAGGTTTTGCAGCACGTATCATCCAACACGAGTACGACCATTTGGAAGGACATGTGTTCACGGATCGCATCTCGCCTATCCGCCGTCAGTTTGTTAAAACAAAACTCACCAACATTGCCAAAGGCAAAGTTGCTGCCCGCTATCGCACCAAACGCTAATTATGTAATCAACAACAATAACAATATTATATTAGTCAACAACATTCTATGAGTATTCTTACAATAATACTCCTCGCCATTGGTCTTGCTATGGACTGTTTTGCGGTGTCGGTATGCAAGGGATTGGCCTCGCCACATGGTTATGTCCCTCGGTATATCAAACCTCTGTTCATGGCATTGCTTTTTGGTATATTTCATGCGGGTATGCCACTTATTGGCTATTTCGCAGGTAGTTTTTTTGTTTCGTTCTTTGAGCGCTATGCTCCATGGATAGCCCTTGTTCTGCTTGGCTTTATTGGCGGAAAGATGATTTACGATGCTTTAAAGTCAGAAGGAGAAGATGTACAGGTCGCTGATTTTTCTTTTTCAGGACTCTTGTCATTAGCTTTTGCTACATCAATGGACACCTTAGCCACAGGTGTGCTTTTTATTCCATATCCCAAAATCTTGTGGTTAGCGGTGGGAGTGATTGCTTTGACATGTTTTGTGTTTTCGATGACTGGTTTTGTGATAGGTCATTTGGTGGGTAATCGCCTTCGCATTAATGTGAATATCTTGGGTGGAATAATACTCATTCTTATTGGTGTGAAGATTTTTGCAGAGGGAGTGTTCTTGTAGATGATTAGTATGTAGTAAAAAATGATGCTAATTATTCTGCGGGTAATAACTAATACAAAAATATATTAAAAGGCTTGCAAATATAAAAAAAAAGCAGTACCTTTGCAGGCGAAATATAAACAAAAGGCACTATTCAAACGAAATATGAAGATGACAAAGGATCACGGTATATTTCGTGCGTTTAATGTCGTAATGGAATAACAATGATTAATTTTGTAAAAAAAGAAACTATGGCAGCAACACAACAACATGCAGGAGCTATGTATAACTCACTCACTGTAGGCAGTAAGATAGTAGGTACTATAACTACGGATAATGATATTCGTGTAGATGGTACTATCGAAGGAGATGTTAATTGTGCAGGAAAATTAGTTGTTGGAGAAAAAGGTGTAGTGCTTGGAACTGTTGTATGTCAAAATGCGGAAGTGATGGGGTGTATAGAAGGCAAGATAGAAGTAAAGCAATCATTAGCACTCCGTGCTACAAGTCGCGTTAAAGGTGAAATCTATGCACAAACGCTAACTGTAGAGCCTAATGCTATTTTTAATGGTACTTGTGTGATGGGAAAAACATCCAAGGATAAGAATTAATCATTCTGTCTTCTCTCGTCTATATTACATTTTGTAATTTGTAAAACTTTAAATCAAAATATACATGAAAGTAAAACCATTTCGTGGTATCCGACCACCACAAGCATTAGTAAAAGAAGTAAGCAGTCGTCCTTATGACGTGCTTAATTCCGAAGAAGCTCGTCAAGAGGCTATGGGTAATCCAATGTCACTATACCATATTATTAAGCCAGAAATCAACTTTGAGGATGGAACCGATGAGCACGATGCACGCGTATATGCGGTAGCACGCGAGCAATTTGATACGTTCCGCACCAAGGGATGGCTCGTTCAAGATGAACAAGATTGCTACTATGTCTATGCGCAAACTATGGATGGTCGCACGCAATATGGACTCGTACTTGCGGCATGGGTAGAGGACTATATGGAAGGGCGCATCATGAAGCATGAGCTCACCCGTCGCGACAAAGAGGAAGATCGTATGAAGCATGTGCGTGTGAATAACGCTAACGTGGAGCCTGTATTCTTTGCATATCCGCATCGTGATGATTTGGATGCGATCATCGCTTCAGTAGTTTCTACTGAGCCTGAATACGATTTTGTATCCGACCTTGATGGATTTGGACATACGTTTTGGGTAATTAAAGATGCCGATACTATTGCACAAATAACCAATATTATCGCAGAAATTCCTGCTATGTATATCGCAGATGGACACCATCGTAGCGCGGCTGCAGCATTAGTGGGCAATGAAAAGAAACTGCAAAATCCTAATCACAAAGGCGATGAGGAATACAACTACTTCTTGGCAGTATGCTTTCCTGATAATCAATTGCATATCATGGACTACAACCGCGTAGTACGCGATTTGAATGGCATGAGCGAAGAGGCTTTTTTGCAGGCATTGAGCGAAGATTTTGAAGTCGCAAATATGGGTACAGCAGTTTATCGTCCAGATGCGTTGCATACCTTTGCTTTGTACCTTGGCGGACACTGGTATAAATTGGTAGCGAAAGCAGGCCGCTATGATGACCAAGATCCAATAGGTGTGCTGGATGTAACTATATCATCGAACTTAATTCTTGATAAATTATTAGGTATCAAAGATTTGCGTTCGGATAAACGAATCGACTTTGTAGGCGGTATTCGTGGCTTGGAAGAACTGAGCCGTCGCGTGGATTCTGGTGAAATGAAAATGGCATTGGCCTTGTACCCCGTGACCATGGATCAGCTGATTCGCATTGCAGATACAGGTAATATCATGCCACCTAAAACCACATGGTTTGAGCCAAAACTACGTTCTGGATTGGTAATTCACGAATTGGTGTAAGTAAGTTTTAAATGGAGAAACTGAATAATCTAAATGATTAAAATAATTAAACTTTAAAGAAATGAATAAAATTCAAATCGTAATCAATGTGATTTTTGTAGCTGCCTTGGCTACATTATTTGGTATTGTATTGACAGGCAACAAACCTGCAAATACTGAAGTTGAAGCAGAAACAAATTCTACAGAACTAATGCCAGTGGCATATTTAAATGTGGATAGTCTGCTAGCCAACTATACTTTTGCACAAGATGCCAGCGAAAAATTGATGAACAAACAAGAGGATGCTCGTACTAAAATGAATGCAAAGTTGCGCACCTTCCAAAACGAAGTGGCAGATTTTCAATATAAGTTGGAAAATAATGGTTTCTTGAGTCGTGAGCGTGCAGAACAAGCACAGCAGAAATTGGCTAAAAAAGAGCAAGAACTGCAAGAGTTGGAGGCAAAACTCACTCAAGACATCATGCTTGAGAACCAAAAACTAAATCTGCAACTTGCTGATTCAGTTACCAACTTTTTGAAGGAATTTAATGCCGATGGTCGCTTCCATATTATTTTGAGCAACAATGCTAAGGATAATGTGTTGATGGCAAGCAAGCAATACGATATTACCAACGAGGTAATTACTGGCATGAATAAACGCTGCAAAAAATAATTCTTGAGTAATTTGTTTTTTCTTATTTTATGAGGCGAGTACGCTTATTTTACAAACCCTATAGTACTTATATATTCGCTGATGTATTGGCGTTAGTATTAAGTGTGGTTGTCGTGTTATGGCTCTTTCCGCTATCTACGGAGATACCATTTCAGAAATATAGTGTGTTCGCTCTTGTATTTTCTTTAGTTTGGCTGATTACCAGCTACTTATGCCATCGTTATATTCCCGTAAAATATATGAAGATGGGTAAGGATCTACGTCGCCTATTGGTTGCCTCCACTGCCACATTTGGCATGATGTATGGATACATGTGGATGCTCTCTAAAGAAAATTTTTCTATATGGGTATTATTAACAATATGGCTGGTGATGCTGGTCATTTCGTTAGTTTATCTGATCATCAAACATGCTTATCGCTATGCGCTGAATGAGGAAGACAGACCCATTGAGGCGCCTGCTCGCGCAGAGCAACCCGTGCTGAAACAACCAAAATACTATGGCGAAGAGGAAAAAGAAGCCCTGCGCGATAGTATATTGGAGTTTGCGACGCCAGCAGCAATAGCATTTTTGGAGAAGCATATTACACTGTATTCATCCAATACCTTTACACTGCGTTCCACAGAGTTGTACAACATACAGAAACTGCGCAACTATCGTTATGATACATTGGTTAACTTCATGCCACTTAATCAGATACGCGGTGTAAATAAGTTATTTGCTACGGTCAATGACAAGTTGCCAGACAATGGATTGTGGGTTTGTTGTTATGAACCACAGTCGGTGACAAAACGCAATATATTGACGCGTTATCCAAAGGTGTTTAGTTGGATGTACTATATTGCCTTCTTTATGTACAAGCGTGTACTGCCTAAATTGGTTATGACATCGCGGTTTTACTTTGATATTACTGAGGGTAAAGACCGCGTGTTGAGCAAGGCAGAAGTACTGGGCAGATTGTGTTATTGTGGATTTGATATAGTAGAGGAGCGCAAGATTGGCGACTTAAACTATGTGATAGCACGCCGTAAGTTTCGTCCTAAGGTAATCGAAAGACGTGTCTATGGTCTGTTTGTGAAACTCAATCGTATAGGAAAGAATGGACGTAAATTTAAGTTCTACAAATTGCGTACTATGCACCCTTATTCGGAGTTTTTACAAGAATATATATATAATAAATATTCCCTCCAAGAGGGTGGTAAGTTTAACCACGACATTCGTATTACTACACTTGGTCGCTTGGCCCGAAAATACTGGCTGGATGAGCTACCTATGATTATCAACCTACTCAAAGGGGATATGAAGTTGGTGGGTGTTCGTCCTATCTCGCAACATTATTTCTCTCTCTATAGCAAACAGTTGCAAGAGACACGTGTGCGCCATAAACCAGGGTTGTTACCTCCATTCTATGCAGATATGCCCAAGACTTTAGAGGAAATAGAAGCATCAGAAATGCGCTATTTGAATATGTGTGAAGAGAAGGGTACATTAACCACTGACTTTGTCTATTTTTGGCGCATATTCTATACTATCATATTCAAACGTGCGCGCAGTCATTAAAGGTAATATGGAGCGTAAGTGGCTGATAATAATATGGGTGATAGGCGTTGCTTGCAATTTGGCAGCGCAGAATATGCCCGTGTCGTTGAGTTATGTTCGCTTGTACGACTATTTGGACGAACTGATTACGGATGGAGTCATTACTGCCCAAACTACCGTTCGTCCATACACAAGAACTCAGGTGGCAAGTATGTTGCTCGAAGCAGAAAATGCAGATTCGTTGCTCAATGCAAGACAGAAAGCAGATCTCGTCTTTTATCTAAATGAGTTTGCTTTAGAGCGTGATACGATGGTGAGTAACTATGTGCAATACACGGATCATCGTACCTTCTCATTATCCTTAGCCGATCCACAGTTTAGTTATAAGAGCACCAACAATATGTTCAAATTACGCCTGCGTCCTATCCTAGGAGCGGATGTGATGATGAGTAAGAAAGGTGTATTGCTGCAGCGTTGGTATGGAGCAGAATTGCAGTTGGATATAGCCAAACACCTTAGTATTTGGGGGAGCTTGCGCGATAACTCATGGAGCGGCAATTGGCTCAATAAAGAGTATTTCCCCACCGATATGGCACGAATATACGGTGCGCGCATTCATTATGGTGCTTCGCAACAACAGCCCGCACTCAGTCCATTAGCAGGTGTGCAATACAAAGAGGCTAATTACGGTGGCGACTTTTCAGATTCGAAGGGCGGAATCAGTCTCTATACATGGTGGGGTAGTGTGGGTATCCAACGCGAGAATATTGCGTGGGGTACGGCGTATCATGCATCGAACATCCTGTCGGGTAGAAATCCCGCAGTACCAATGATCACACTGCAACTGACGCCTTGCAAATGGTTTCAATTTGATTATTTCCATGCTTGGTTGGTATCGAACGTTTTGGATTCTACCTATTATTACTCCGAAAATACGGCAGGGGCTAACGAACCTGTGAAGAATTACCGTCCATACAATAAGTTTATGGCGGCAAATATGCTGACCTTTACGCCTATTAAGCAGTTATCGTTCTCCTTGGGTAATTCCGTTATTTATGCTGAGCAAACGATTCAAGCGGCATACTTGATACCGATTGCGTTCTACAAATCCTTGGATCACTTGCTGACTAAGGGTGTGCGCACACAGAACCAAAATTCGCAAGTGTTTGCATCGCTATCTGTGCGACCCGTGGAGCATCTGCAACTCTATGGATCGTTGTTTGTGGATGAGGTGAAGTTCTCTCGTTTCAAAAAGAGCAATCCAGAGAATAATCCGTTGTCTTATCAAGTAGGATTGAATTGGTCGGGGTGGCCTGTGAAGGGATTGAGTCTCAAAGGAGAGTTTACCCGTTCGTATATAGCATGTTATACCCATTCGATAGATGTGCTGACGTGGATGTCTAATAGCTATAATATGGGGCATTATATGGGCGACAATGCGCAATCTATTTATGCCGAGTTGGCATATCGTCCTATACGAGGATTGCTGTTGAAATTGAGTTATACCAATGATGTGAAATACAATTCATTTGCGTATCTGCGAGATAATATCAGCGCAACAATCGCTCAAAAACCATTTGACCATAGTATATATCGCAATGATGAAGTGCGATTGGATGGAATTTTTGAGCCTCATCCAAATATGTATATGAGACTATCAATTGGGTATAATCATGCGAAAGGATTTGATAATCTCAAAGAAAATGCTTTGCCAAGTGAAAATCTGGGTGATGCACAGCATTATTTGGATCAATATTGCCCTCTCTACTACCAAGGTAAGAATCTAACAGTATCAGCCGCTTTTTCTTTTGGCTTTTAATTTTTAGATTAGTTGTTTTGTAGTTTATGATGCGATGCTCTATTATCATATTAAATTGGAACGGCGAAGCCATGTTACGTCGCTTTTTGCCTTCCGTGATTGCGCATACGCAAATGGATGGGGTGGAGATTGTTGTGGCAGATAATGGCTCTACAGATGGCTCATTAGCGTTCTTGCAAGGCCAACCAGTGCGTGTCATTGAACTAAAGAAGAATTATGGTTTTGCCGAAGGTTATAATCGTGCTATAGCGGAGGTAGATGCAGAGTATGTGGTATTGCTCAATTCGGATGTAGAGGTAACGGAAGGATGGTTAGATACTCTTCTAACGTATATGTACGCACACCAAAACGTGGCTGCTATCCAACCTAAAATACTCAGTTGGCAATCCAAAGAAACTGCAAGAGTTCAAGGAATAACGCAAGTCTATTTCGAGCATGCAGGTGCAGCTGGCGGAATGATAGACTGCTTAGGATATCCATATTGCCGTGGGCGTTTTTTAACGCATGTTGAGGCAGATTGTGGTCAGTATGATACGCCTTTACAAGTGTTTTGGGCAACAGGCGCATGCATGATGATTCGCCGCGACATCTACCTCCAAGTGGGTGGTTTAGATGCTTATTTCTTTGCTCATCAAGAGGAGATAGACCTTTGTTGGCGTTTGAATAGCAGAGGATATCAAATCATGGCACTTCCTCAGTCTGTCGTTTATCATGTTGGCGGAGGCACTTTAGGATATGAGAGTCCACAAAAGACATATTTGAATTTTCGCAACAACCTATTAATGCTTTATAAGAATTTACCAGCACCCCAATTGTATTGGGTACTATTTGTTCGCTTCTTTTTGGATTATGTGGCAGCGATGCAAATGCTAGTATCTGGTAAGTTGCTAAATGCCAAATCGGTAGTACAAGCAAGATTAGATTTTCTAAAAGCGCGAGTGAAATATGCACAATACAGAGGTGATAATCTTCGCCAAGCAAAAGTGCCTTATCCTACTACAATTAGTAAGCGAAGTATCATTATTGATTTCTATTTGCGAGGAAAGCGAAAGTAAATAAAAAGAAAAAATACTGCTTTTTTTTCAAAAATATTTGCATATATAGAAAAAAAGTTGTACCTTTGCAGCGTAAATGAATGAGGGGGCCTGACAAGGTTCCCTCAGTTTTATAAAAATACAATTATGATAGATAAACAATATATACAATCGATTATCCAAGATAAGCTTCAAGGGACTGGATATGAATTGATTACCTTGAAAGTGAATGTACAGAATGAAATCTTGGTCGAGGTAGATAAACTCGAAGGGGTAGATGTAGATTTCTGTGCGGAGTTGAATCACTACCTTGTAGAGCAATTGGAGGCAAGAAGTGAGGAGCAGAAGGGTAGAGAAGGCGATGATTATTCATTGGAAGTGGGAAGTGTAAGTTTAACTGCACCTTTTGTGACAAAGATGCAATATACCAAGCACCTCAATCATGATGTAGAAGTTTTGGCTGCTGATGGTAAAAAATACCGTGGTACACTCGTGAGCGTGGATGAAGACTCTTTTGCTATTGAGACAGAGATGCTGGTAGCGGTTGAAGGTAAAAAACGCAAACAAAAAGAGATCCAAACTCTCACCTTTGCCTACGACGCAGTTAAATACACCAAGTACGATTTGAAATTTTAGAATAATAACAATAAACATTTAAATTACCTCCGACGGCAAGGAGGAGTCTCCCTCGAAAACATCCGAGAAGCTCGTGGCTTCGAGGATAGAGTGGAGGCATCGAGCGCCCTAACGACGACGTGGTCGTCGGTCAATGCGCGAGATTGCCGAATACGAAATGGCAACTAAAAAACAAGAATCAATCAACCTGATTGACATTTTTTCAGAGTTTAAAGAACTAAAAAACATTGACCGCCAAACGTTTATCAACGTTTTGGAGGATTCATTCCGCAATGTAATCACCAAGATGTATGGTACAGATGCTAACTATGATGTGATTATCAACCCAGATAAAGGCGATCTTGAGATTTATCGCAACCGCCTGGTTATGGAGGATGATGATGTTGCGAACCCTGATACGCAAATTGCGCTCTCTGAGGCACTATTGCTTGATGATGAGGCAGAAGTGGGCGAGGAAGTGACTGACAAAGTAGAGTTTGCTTCTTTTGGTCGTCGTATGATTCTGAATCTTCGTCAGACATTGGCAAGCCGTATTTTGGATTTGCAAAAAGAGAACCTATACTTGCATTATTCGCAAATGTTGGGTCAAGTGGTGAGTGGTGAGTTGTACCAAGTATGGAAGAAGGAGATGCTTCTTTTGGACGAGGAAGGAAACGAACTCTATTTGCCTAAACAAAACCAAATTCCAACAGATTTTTATCGTAAGGGTGACACAGTGCGTGCAGTAGTGGTACAAGTAGATAATAAGAACCAAAATCCTAAGATTATTCTTTCTCGTACATCGCCACTTTTCTTGCAACGTCTCTTTGAACAAGAGGTACCAGAGGTACATGATGGATTGATTGCTATCAAAAATATTGCTCGTATTCCAGGTGAGCGTGCTAAAGTGGCTGTAGAGTCTTTCGACGATCGTATTGATCCTGTAGGCGCATGCGTGGGTATCAAGGGCGCGCGTATCCATGGTATCGTACGCGAGTTGCGCAACGAAAATATTGATGTGATTCACTACACATCAAATATCAACCTCTATGTACAACGTGCTCTGGCTCCTGCTAAAATATCATCGATGAATATCAACGAGGAGGAAAAGATGGTAGAGGTTTATCTCAAGCCTGAAGAGGTGTCGTTGGCTATCGGTAAGGGTGGTTATAATATCAAGTTAGCAAGCATGCTGACTGGTTATCAAATCGACGTTTATCGCGAGATGGATGAGGCTGATAGCGAGGATATCTATTTGGACGAGTTTAACGACGAGATCGATCAATGGGTTCTTGACGCATTCAAGGCTATAGGTTTGGATACGGCTAAGGCTGTTTTGAGCGTAGAGAAATCAGAGTTGGTGAAGCGCGTTGACCTTGAGGAAGAGACCATTGACGAGGTGATTGCTATCCTCGCTGCTGAGTTTGAAGACTAATTAAGTATAAATGATAAAACCCCTCCGACGGCAAGGAGGTTAAGGCTGCAAAGCAGCGGTAAAGTCGCCTTGTGGCGAAGTAATGCACGCGGGGCGTGAGTGATGGCTCGCAAAAGCGAGCGGTAGCCCGCCGAAGGTGCAAAATCTCGCGTAGCGACACAACCTGCGCAAAGCGCACACCACCGCTTGAATGCAAGCCATTGCCGAACACGAATATGGCAATTAAACTTATCAAAGCTTGTAAAGAATTAAACATCGGCATGTCCACCGCCGTGGAATTCTGTAAGAAGCAGGGTAAGGAAATCGCAACGGATCCTAATACCCGTATTGATGATGACTTGTACCTAATGCTCGCTAAAGAATTCAACAAAGACATGGCGTTGAAGTTGGAAGCAGAGCGTCAGGCACAGGAGCGTCAAGAACGTGATATTCCTAAGTCTGTCGCTATTGACGAGCCAAAGAAACCAGAACATATTCCTACCGAGGTGCCCAAACCCAAAATGGTTGGTAAAATCGATTTGGATGCAGATAAAAAACGCAGAGCTGAAGAGGAGGCTGCGCGCCAAGCTGCTGAAGAGGCTAAAAAAGCCGAAGAAGCCAAATTGCTTGCAGAGAAAGAAGCTGCAGAAAAAGCAGCCAAGGCAAAGGCTGAGGCTGAACGTTTAGCTGCAAAACAAGCGCAACAAGCGGCTGCGAAAGAAGCAGAACGTAAAGCGCAACTTGCTAAGGAGCAAGCACAACAACAACTTGCAGAAAAGGAGGAAACAGAAATTTTCACCTTGGGCAAACCTGTGCTAAAGAATGCACCTAAGGTGCTGGGCAAGATTGACTTGAGCAGCATCAATACTGCTACGCATCCTACTAAAAAAACTAAGGAGGAAAAACGCAAAGAACGTGAAGCACGCGAGCAACAACGCAAGGCCAACAAACCTGCTGCCAATAATGGTAGCAACAACGGCAATGAGGCTTCTAAGGACGGTGAAAAACGTAAGCGCGAGCGCATCAAACAAAATAAGGTGGACGTCAATGATGCGCGCAATCAGAAACCTCAAAAGAAGAACAACAAGGCTAAAGGTTTCAAAGTGGAGGTCGATGACGAGGCTGTACAACGCCAAATCAAGGAGACTATCCAACGCTTGCAAGGCAACAAAGGTAAGACCAATACCAGCAAATACAAACGTGAGCGTCGCGAGTTAGAGCGTGAGAAGATGGCACAAGAGCGTGCTGCAGAGCAAGAACAAAGCAAGGTGCTGAAACTCACCGAGTTTGTGACTGCTAATGACCTCGCTGTGATGATGAATGTGCCTGTGACCAAGGTCATCGGTACTTGTATGATGCTTGGCGTGATGGTTAGTATCAACCAACGTCTTGATGCCGAGACTATCAATCTCGTAGCTGAGGAGTTTGGCTTCTCTACTGAGTTTGTTTCTGCCGAAGTCGTAGAGGAGATCAATGCTGATGAGGTAATCAACGACGAGGATATTACCGAGCGCTGCCCAATCGTGACAGTCATGGGTCACGTGGATCACGGTAAAACTTCGCTCCTCGACCATATCCGTAATGCCAACGTGATTGCGGGTGAGGCAGGTGGTATTACCCAGCACATTGGTGCATACAACGTGCAGCTGAAGAATGGTCAACATATCACGTTCCTCGATACCCCTGGTCACGAGGCGTTTACCGCTATGCGTGCACGTGGTGCTAAGGTAACGGATATCGCGATTATCATTGTGGCTGCCGACGATGCGGTCATGCCTCAAACCATCGAGGCCATCAACCACGCGCAAGCAGCGGGCGTACCTATGATCTTCGCTATCAACAAGTGCGATAAGCCTACCGCTAACCCAGAGAAAATCAAAGAGCAACTCTCTGGTATGAATATCCTCGTAGAGGATTGGGGTGGTAGCTACCAATGCCAACATATCTCTGCTAAGAAGGGTGAAGGTGTCTTC
>JAFNUD010000096.1 GCA_017384225.1 Paludibacteraceae bacterium | reverse complement strand
GTAATGAGGATGCGCTCAAATGTATCGGACTACGTCCCACACACAAAACACACCTCGTTAATGGCGACCTTGACTGCCTCTTTAACCAATATGAGCTTTTCAAAGGAGACAGAAAAACATGGAAGAAATCCTTATAGAAGATTACAACTATCCCCTACCTGACGAACGCATTGCTAAGTATCCGCTTCCACAACGCGACCAAAGCAAATTGCTCGTTTATCACAATGGACAAATAGAGGAAGACTCTTTTTGTCATATAGGCAACCACCTATCTGACGGTTCGCTCCTTATATATAATAACACGCGCGTGATACAAGCGCGGTTGGAGTTTCATAAAAAAGGAGTTCAGGATTTCAAGGGGGCAGGAGTTACTACAGCACTAAACAGCAGCCCAGTTGCGTCTGAACCATCTGACTCGCTGAACAACGAAGCACCTAAAGGCGCTCGTATAGAGGTTTTTTGTCTTGAGCCTATGATGCCACACGACTACCAATTGGCGTTAGGTAGTACGGAAAGCTGCACATGGAAATGTATGATTGGTAATGCCAAGAAATGGAAATCTGGCACTTTATCATTACCTGTAACTTTGGTTTCTGGGCAGGAGGTAACGTTATTTGCTAAAAAAGGAAAACAGACTGGCAATACCTTCGAAGTTAGTTTTTCGTGGACTTCTAATTATCAGATAGCACAGCGGTCTGACAACGAAGTAATCCAACAACACAGCGGCCCAATAGGCGCAGCCGATCTAAACATCAGCTTCGCTGAGATTCTTGATGCAGTGGGTGAATTGCCTATCCCTCCATATTTGAACCGCAAGACTGAAGAGAGCGATAAGACAACCTATCAAACAGTTTATTCGCGTATAAAGGGGTCTGTGGCCGCACCTACAGCAGGTTTGCATTTTACAAATAACGTATTGGATGGTTTGCGCCAACGAGGCATACATACAGCGGAAGTGACATTGCATGTAGGTGCTGGCACTTTTCAACCCGTGAAGACGGCGGATGCCAACCAACATACAATGCACACGGAGATTATTGCTGTGCCACGCAATACAATAACTACCCTGATAGACAATCTTGGACATATTGTAGCCGTAGGTACAACAAGTATGCGGACGCTTGAAAGCTTATATTTCCTTGGAGAACAACTCCACACTACTCTACCTACCCCCCATACGGTTCTTTCCGTAGCGCAATTTGCGCCATACATGAGCGAACATACATTGAGCACAGGTGAAGCATTGCAAGCGATAGTGGATTATTTAGATAGCACGGGGGAAGACGTATTGCATGCCGAAACACAAATCATGATCAGACCAGGCTACACTTTTCGCATAGTGGACAAACTCATTACCAATTTCCACCAACCAAAATCCACTCTACTATTACTCGTAAGTGCCTTTGTAGGAGGCGATTGGCATACGATTTACGATTACGCCCTCGCGCACAATTTCCGTTTCCTCAGCTACGGCGACAGCAGTATCCTAACGCGCAGTGATTACTCTCGTCACTAAATTCTAAACTCAAATGATAGACACTCATTGCCATATAGATGACCCGCAGTATGCAGAAGGATTAGACGCTTTCTTGACAGAGCAACACCAAAATGGAGTAGAAGCAATCTTAGTACCTGGAGTGGACAAGACTTCTGTCAAGGATGTCTTGGAGGTATGCGACCGTTATCCTGACTATCTATTTCCTGCTCTGGGACTCCACCCTGAGAATGTGAAAGAGGATTGGCAGGAACAACTTGCTATCATCAAAGTAGCTGTGGATGAACGTCTTGCCTCTACACTCTACACTCTACACCCTACACCCTACACTATACACTCTACCCTCTACACCCTACACCC
>JAFNUD010000010.1 GCA_017384225.1 Paludibacteraceae bacterium | reverse complement strand
TGTTGAGATGAGCAATGTGGTAGTTACCCCGCTAAATATGTACACGCTTTCAGAGCAAGTACCAATGATGGTGGATGTACGTGAGAATATCGATTCAATTCCAGTGGCATTGCTGGCAAAAGATAATTATCGTAGCGATAGCATAACATTTGCATTCCACCTCTCTGCTAACTGGGACAAAGAATGTTACTTCTATGACGCCGTAACAGGCGAGCGCGTGCGTATTATGGATGGTACGATTATAGAGCGTCCATTGCCTCAGAACCACGAGAATCGCTATTATATCGTTGGTCCCGACCGCACTTCCAACGGCGAGGATATTGTGACTGATCTTCCGAACGTTAATCAGGGCGATATACACGTGTGGTCCTTCTCGCAGCAAGAGGGCGAGATGACAGTCTGCTCCAACGATATTATCCAATCGGTGACCGTATATGACATTGCGGGTCGTCTCATTGCCCATAAGGCGCTCGACCTGCTCTATAATCAAGTATCGTTACCAGTAGGTCAAGGTGTACACATTGCCGAAGTCACCCTCCGCGACAACTCCAAACACTACACCCGCGCCATTGTAAAATAGCCAATACCCCATATCCGATCCTCGATATCGGTTATCGGGTACTATCACATAAAAAAAGGGTATATATCAGTTGACACTTACATGATATTCCTTGAGCGCGGCAGGGAGTTGATTGCCGGCGGGGTCCCCGAAAAAGCCTCCTGCTTTTTGGGGTGCTTTGCAAGTTGTTGAAAAAGAAATGTTGTTATTGTTGTTGATTGACATAATTCTTGTCGTTTGGGGTTGCAGTGTCAACATGTATATAGTTCCCTAAAAAATGTGTCGAATACCCCTCAAAAAAGCCACTTGTCCCTCGACAAGTGGCTTTTGGTAATACATTTATTTACTTAAGATTCAGCGGTTGAGCGAAGCGAAAGTTAGCGGTGGCAATCTATTTCGGAGAACTTAGTAGGGTCTCCTTTTTTTTTGGGGCAAAGATTTATAAGATTTCTGCCCGACAGGGCAAGGAGTAATCTTCTATAGTCTTGTTCTTACTCTCCCAAACGCTCCAATTCAACGGTGAAATGGCGCATAAGTGGCGCTTCTTTCGTAATCGCCAGTCCGCGTGTAATCGTCTCTCGTCGATCATACACATTCTTCAACGCAGCAGCCAAATGCTGGCTCCCCAGCCGCCGGACGCCGGCTGCCCAATCCCAGCTCCCAGCCGCCGATGCTGGCAGCCCCTAAAAAAAGCCACCTGTCCCTCGACAAGTGGCTTTTGGTAATACATTTATTTACTTAAGATTCAGCGGTTGAGCGAAGCGAAAGTTAGCGGTGGCAATCTATTTCGGAGAACTTAGTAGGATCTCCTTTTTTTGGGGGTAAAGATTTATAAGATTTCTGCCCGACAGGGCAAGGAGTAATCTTCTATAGTCCTGTCCTTACTCGCCCAAACGCTCCAATTCAACGGTGAAATGGCGCATAAGTGGCGCTTCTTTCGTAATCGCCAGTCCGCGTGTAATCGTCTCACGGCGATCATACACATTCTTCAACGCAGCCGCCAAATGCTGGCTCCCAGCCGCCGGACGCCGGCTGCCCCCAAACAAAAAAGCCACCTGTCCTTCGACAAGTGGCTTTTGGTAATACATTTATTTACTTAAGATTCAGCGGTTGAGCGAAGCGAAAGTTAGCGGTGGCAATCTATTTCGGAGAACTTAGTAGGGTCTCCTTTTTTTTTGGGCAAAGATTTATAAGATTTCTGCCCGACAGGGCAAGGAGTAATCTTCTATATTCTTGTTCTTACTCGCCTAAACGCTCCAATTCAACGGTGAAATGGCGCATAAGTGGCGCTTCTTTCGTAATCGCCAGTCCGCGTGTAATCGTCTCACGGCGATCATACACATTCTTCAACGCAGCAGCAATCACCTTTATGTGATTATCCGTATATACGCGACGTGGAATGCACAAACGTACTAAATCTAAACCAGAAAAACGATTCTCACGAGTCTCAGGGTCGCGGTCAGCTAAGATATAACCAATCTCACACGCACGAATACCAGCCTCCAAGTACAACTCGCATGTCAATGTCTGCGCAGGAAACTCCTCGATAGGCACATGAGTTAATACTTTGTCTGCGTCCACAAAGATAGCATGACCACCTGCAGGACGTTGGTAAGGAATGCCGTATTCATCGAGCAATTGAGCCAAATACTCCACCTGATGAATGCGCGTTTGCAACATGTCGAATTGCGTGTTTTCCTCCAATCCAACGGCCAAAGCTGCCATATCGCGACCGTTCATACCGCCGTAGGTAATAAAACCCTCGTAAGGAATACAGTAGCGCTTGCAACCCTCGTACCAATCTTCACGATTTGTAGCGATGAATCCGCCCATATTGACGATTCCGTCCTTCTTTGCGGACATGGTCATACTATCCGCATAGGAGAACATCTCCTTGGCAATCTCCTGAATGCTCTTGTCCGCATAACCCTCTTCGCGGGTCTTGATGAAATACGCATTCTCCGCAAAGCGCGCAGAGTCCATATTCACAGGCACGCCATACTTGTGGCACAATTCGCATGTCTCGCGGATATTCTTCATCGACACAGGCTGACCACCTACGGTATTATTCGTTACGGTCAGCACCATAAATGGCACATTACCTGGGTTGTCCTTCAAGATCTGCTCCAGATGCTCGAGGTCCACATTACCCTTGAATGGTATCTCCAATTGGGTGTCTTTCGCCTCTTTGATGGTCACATCAATCGCATGTGCCTTGCGTGCCTCAATATGTCCCTTCGTCGTATCAAAGTGCGCATTGCCAGGGATCACTTGTCCTTCTCTTACAAGGTGAGAGAAAAGCACATTCTCCGCTGCACGACCTTGGTGGGTAGGGATCACATACTCAAAACCCGTGATACGAGTAATCGTGTCCTTCAACTCGAAGAACGACTTACTACCCGAATAACTCTCATCGCCCAGCATCAATGCTGCCCATTGACGGTCAGACATAGCACCTGTACCAGAGTCGGTCAAAAGGTCGATGTAAACTTGCTCGCTACGAAGCATAAAAATGTTGTTTTTGGCTTCTTTAAGCCATTGCTCGCGCTCTGCGCGTGTGGACTTCTTGATGGGCTCTACCATCTTGATTTTCCACGATTCTGCAAAAGGTAATTCCATGATTTTATTTAGGGTTAGTTCCTGTTAAGGGTTATTGATAAATAATAAATAACGAGGCAAAGGTAAGAAAAATAAGTAGAATAAGCAAAATAGACTTCTAAAAAAATATAGGTTTGCATGATAAATGTTTAGTTTTGATATATTTTCTAAAGAAAATTTGGTCGTGTCAATTTTTATTACTATCTTTGCGCGATAATTTGTGATTTTTGCATGGCAGCATAGAAAAGATGTTTATATATTTTTGGATATTACGTTTATTAGGCGCTTTAGGACATGCTAAAGCAAGAAAAATAGTAAAGGGGCAGCGTCAGGCAATGGCCACTTTGCGTGAGTGGCGTGAGCAAGTGGGGCAAGCTCGCATACTTT
The DNA here is from genome assembly GCA_017384225.1 of Paludibacteraceae bacterium. GTDB lineage: Bacteria > Bacteroidota > Bacteroidia > Bacteroidales > Paludibacteraceae > Colicola. Next base: position 14,865 of record JAFNUD010000010.1, on the reverse strand, counting down.
GGATGCATGTGGCATCTGTAGGTGAGTTTGAACAGGCACGTCCGATTATAGAGCGGTTGCGCCATGATGTACCTGCGTGCAAGATATTGCTCACGTTTTTTTCTTCTTCTGGCTACGAGATGCGTAAGGATTATGACAAGGTGGACAAAGTATTATATCTTCCATTTGCTACCATGCGTAACGCTAAACGTTGGCTACGACTATTGCAACCTGAATTGGCTGTGTTTGTTAAATACGAGTTTTGGCCTGCGTATCTCAAAGCACTGAAAAAGAATGGGGTGCCTACGTATTTGATTTCTGCTATTTTCCGTCCACGCCAATTGTTCTTTATGCCATGGGGAGGATTCTATCGTCGCTTGTTACATTGTTTTCAGCATATTTATGTGCAAGATCAGGCTTCTGCAGTACTGCTGCAGAAATTCGGAGTGAATCATGTCACGGTGGCTGGAGATACGCGTTTTGACCGTGTGATGGAAGTGTGTGAGGCGGCTAAAGAATTGCCAGTTATACAAGGGTTTGTTGGTGAGCAATCCAATGTGTTGATTGCGGGTAGTACGTGGCCTGAAGAAGAACAAATGTTAGCGCGCTATGTCGCAGAACGAGAGAATGTGCGATTGATATTAGTTCCTCATGAGTTGCAACCAAAACATATACAACAGATATTCCAGTATTTTGAGGGGCGCTATGTGTGCTACAGCGACGCTATTCCAATGTCGGTATCAATGGCACGTGTGTTATTGGTGGATAAGATGGGATTACTTTCTTCTATCTATCGCTATGGGCAGGTAGCGTATGTGGGTGGCGGTTTTGGTGCAGGTATCCATAATACGCTGGAGGCAGCGGTGTATGGAATGCCTGTGGTGTTTGGACCTAAATGGCAGAAATTTCGTGAAGCACGTGGCTTGCAAGAGGTAGGTGCGGCTATTAGCGTGAATAATTACCGCGAGTTGGCAGCAGCATTGGATGTCGCTTTTGAAAACAAAGAAATTATGGGGCAAAAGGCAAACGACTATGTGCAACGCGAATGTGGCGCAACGGATGTCATCTACAATGCACTATTCTCAACCCTAAAAAATAACTCAACCGTATTAGACTTCTGAAACGTTAATTAATCTTCATAACAATCAATCATGGCACAAAAACCAAGTATTCCAAAAGGTACACGTGATTTTTCTCCGCTGGAGATGGCACGCAGAAATTATATTTTTGACACTATTAAATCGGTGTTCTCATTATATGGCTTTCAGCAAATTGAGACTCCTGCAATGGAGAATCTCTCGACGCTGATGGGTAAGTATGGTGAAGAAGGCGATAAACTGCTGTTCAAAATCCTAAATTCTGGCGATTGGAAATCAGCAATCAGTCACGAAGCATTGGATACTGCAACTATTGGTGCGTTGACTACCAAAGTGAGTGAAAAAGGGTTGCGCTACGATTTGACAGTACCTTTTGCACGCTTTGTGGTACAACATCGCGAGGAAATACAGTTTCCATTCAAACGCTACCAGATTCAGCCCGTATGGCGTGCCGATCGTCCGCAGAAAGGTCGCTACCGCGAGTTCTATCAATGCGATGTGGATGTAGTAGGTACCAACTCGTTGTTGAGCGAGGTAGAACTCATCCAAATAGTGGAGGAAGTATATCGCCGTTTGGGTATTCGTGTGAGTCTGCATATCAATAACCGTAAAATCCTTGCAGGTATAGCCGAAGTGATTGGACAGCCCGAGCGCATCATTGATATCACTGTAGCAATCGACAAACTCGACAAGATAGGTGTTGATAATGTGAATAAGGAGTTACTCGAGAAAGGATTACCAGAGGAGGCGGTGAATGCCTTGCAACCAATCTTACACCTCAGCGGAACCAACACCGAGAAACTCGACCAACTGGAGCAAGTATTGGCAGGCTGCGAAGTTGGTCTCAAAGGTATTGAGGAATTGCGCACCATATTTGCGCTGTACAATCAGTCAGACTTGTCAGACATGTCCGACAAGTCCGACTTCTCAGTGGAGTTAGATCTCTGCCTCGCGCGCGGATTGAACTATTACACGGGCGCAATCTTCGAGGTGAAGGCTTTAGATGCACAGATCGGTAGTATCACGGGTGGGGGACGCTATGACAACCTGACAGGTATATTTGGTATGCCAAACGTGTCGGGTGTGGGTATCTCCTTCGGAGCAGACCGCATATACGATGTACTCTCCGAGTTGAATCTCTATCCTGAGAATCTCCAATCTACCACCCAACTGCTGTTTGCTACCTTTGGCGAACAAGAATTGCTGTACGCACTGCGTTGGGCGAAAGCATTGCGCAAGAAGGGTATGAGCGTAGAGGTATATCCAGAGCCTACGAAAATGAAAAAGCAAATGGGCTATGCTGATAGCAAGAAGATACCATACGTAGCTATCGTAGGTAGCGACGAAATGGCTGAGGGCAAAGTGATGCTCAAAAATATGCTCACGGGTGAGCAACATCTGCTAACACTCGAGGAACTGATAAATCAATTGCAATAATAGTATATGCGCAAAGTGTTAGTATTTATATACCTCATGGTGAGCGCAGGTATGGTAGCACGCACGCCTGAGCAGGCGGCTATTATAGCCAGCGAGTTCATAAGTCAATTGCAGGCGACTCCCGTGCAGCGCGTGAAGCGTGTAGCGGCTGCCACCAACACTACGCAACCCGTGGAGTGGGTATATACGCAGTATCAAATCAATGAGACTACCCCCGCTGTATATATCTTCAATGCCGTAGGCGAGCAAGGATTTGTGCTGGTGTCTGCCGAAGACAACGCACGTGCCGTGTTGGGCTACAGCAACGAGGGACATATAGATGCCCAAAGCATGCCTGCTAACATGCGCGCATGGCTGCAGATGTACGCCGATGAGTTGGCACGCGCAGCTAAAGTACCAGCCGCGCCAGGCGTACAGCGCACCGTGGAGTATTATCCCAGCATCGAACCCTTATTAGGCAACTTAGCGTGGAACCAAGATGCCCCTTACAATAATCATTGCCCCATTGACCAAAAGACCCAGGAACGTTCCGTGACGGGCTGTATGGCCACAGCTGCGGCACAAGTGATGTATCACCATAGGTATCCTGAGAAAGGTACAGGCAGCTATTCCTATTGGTGCGGATGGGAGAACCTATCGGTGAATTTCTCCGAGGCAACCTACGACTGGGATCATATGCTACCTTCCTATAAGAGTGGTTACACACAGCAGGAGTCAGATGCTGTAGCGCAACTGATGTACCATGTCGGCGTAGCAAGCAACATGTGGTATGGTTCTGCTTCTAGCGGCGCAGCCATGGGCTCTGCTATGCAAGCCATGGTGCGTAACTTTGACTACGATGCTGCCATCCGTGTGCTGATGAAAGACTATATGGACGAGGAGGTGGTTATGGATGAGATTGCTGTGGAGTTACAGACCAATCGTCCTGTATTTATAGAGGCACTGACCAAACGGCAAGAAGGGCACGCCTTTATCTTGGATGGTATGCAAGCTGATGGGTATATCCACATCAACTGGGGCTGGGGAGGCTATGGCAACGGCTACTTCGCCCTATCAGCCATGAACCCTACTAACCAGGGTATCGGTGGTGCCAGCGACGATGGCGCCTTCACCGAGTATGTGACTCTCTACACGGGTATTCAACCCAATCAAGGGGGACAGACGGTGCCATTAATCGTATCCAGCAGCATCGAACTGACCAGCAAAGCGGCTATCGCCAAAACTGGCAAGGTGGCGATGAAGATTTATGCCTTCCAGAATGCGGGCTTAGCCCAAGAGAGTGGCCAGATAGCTTTTTTGCTCTATCAGAATGGTGAGAAATATCAGACCGTAGCTACAGGCAAGAGTTGGCAACTCAAGCCGATGAACTACCCCTATAGTTTGGAGGCGGGTGCCAGCATGGCGGATATCCCAGCAGGCGAGTACGAACTGCTCGTGGGCATAGATGTGACCAACAAAACGCAATACCCTATCTATACCTACGGCATTGGCGAGAAACGCTATCAGATGACCGTCACCAGCGACTCCATTTTCCTCAAGGAGATCATTAAGAAGCAAGAGTACTACGGCACCGAGTATGCCCAGATGCAAGTCACAGACCTCTCTGCTAAGACAGGCACCAATAACCTGCGTGTGGTGGTGCAGACCGAGGACTTTGCGATGACCAACAAAGGGGCCGTTAAGAGCGGTACCGCTATGGCACTAGACCTCTTCCCAACCGATGTCAATTCTATTATGGGTACCTTCAGTGTGGACTCCGCCAATAAGCAAGCGCACGGCTCTATGTCGCCGGTATATACCAAACTGCTGGCTATTGAGGATGGCAAACAGGTGAATGAAACAATGACTAAGGGAATAGTAACTATTGCACAAGTGAAGGGTGGTCACTATATTGTGGAGTATCAGTTGAAGAGTAATGCACGCGAGTTTGTCGGCAGGTGCAAAATCTCCAGTACTGCTGTGAAGTGTTATCGACAAGTAGGCAATACCAACAAGGTATTTACACTCACAAATGGCACAACCACCCCTACACAAGTAGATTGGCTCTATGATTGGGTGTGCCAATTGCCATCGGATGAGTTGGCTGCTATGCCAGTCTATGTGCAAGGTATTGTTTCGCAGGTTGATGCTATCGCTACTACATTAGGTGATGCTACGTTTTATATATCTGCTGACGGATCAAAGACCAAATCTATCTATTGCAATCCAATAAAGTGGCTCAACAATACAGATTTTATGACGGGTAACGAACTGGCCATTAACGATACGGTGGTGATTGCTGGCAATGTGCAATATACCGATATGACTACTCCAACGATGCTTGGATATGTGTATGACCACCGCAAGGGGCAGCTTAAAGCCAATGTGTCGATTCATTCGATCACGGATAATAATTTCTCCCTTTCCGTGCAAGGTAAGCAACTAACAATATGCTCCTCGCACGCGTGCGAAACCCGTATATACAACATAGCTGGTGATATAGTGGCGCTGGCTCTTGCCGCAGAGCGGCAGACGGTATTGTTACCCGTAGCAGGCTGCTATATTGTACGTCATGGCGATATTGTTAAAAAGATAATGATAAAATAAGCATATGAAGACTCCAAAACAATTTGATATGATTGCAGAAAGATGCCGTCATATCTATGAATTGAAGATGAAAGACTATGGTCCAAGTTGGCGTATTATGCGTCCGCAGACTGTCAACGACCAACTCTTTATCAAAGCCAAACGCGTTCGAGAGATTGAGCAGACTGGGGTGAATATGGTGGGCGAGAGCATCGAGGGCGAGATGATGGCTATAGTGAACTATAGCATCATCGGACTTATCCAACTGCACGAAGGTTTTGCCGACTCAGTAGATATGACTGCTGCACGTGCTATAGAGTTATACGACCACTATATGGCAGAAGCTAAAGCACTGATGCTCAAGAAAAACCATGACTATGGAGAGGCTTGGCGCGATATGTTTGCTACTAGCCTGACGGATATTATCCTGACCAAGATTAATCGCAACAAGTCCATTACTGCCAACGACAATCAAACGCTGATTTCCGAAGGCGCTGATGGTAACTATTTCGATATGCTCAACTATGCTGTGTTTTACCTTATAAAAGAGATGGAAAATGAAGCGCAATAACCCCGCCTTATCGCCTTATCGCCTTATCGCCTCAATCTCCCGCACCCTCTTGGGGCTCGTATTTATTTTCTCTGGTGTGGTCAAGGCAATAGACCCTCTGGGAACAGTCTATAAAATAGAGGACTACCTCAAAGCTTTTGGAGGTTTCTTTACCGAATTGTTGTCTTTGGCGGAGATAGCAGCGTGGGTATTGATTGTGCTTGAATTATTATTGGGCGTATGTATGTTGCTCAATGTCCGCACGCAGTGGACATCGTGGATCTCGCTTTTGTTCTATCTTGTGATGACCCCACTCACCTTGTATATTGCACTCACCAACCCTGTGAGTGATTGTGGTTGCTTTGGTGATGCGGTAGTGCTGACCAATTGGCAAACCTTCTGGAAGAATGTAGTGCTGATTATCTTGGCAATCATATTAGTAGTATTGCGCAAAAGCATTCGCCAACTGTGGAGCAATTGGATGGAAATAGTGCTTGTAGCGCTCACTATAACGACCACTATTGCATTTATGGCGTGGACGCGTTGTCACTTGCCTGTGAAAGATTTTCGCCCCTATAAGATAGGTAATCACTTGCCTACGCTGATGGAGTATCCCGAAGATGCGGAGCCAGATGTGTATGAGTACTCGTTCGTGTATGAGAAAGATGGAGTAGAGCAGACCTTTACATTAGACAACTATCCTAAGGGTGACAGCACATGGACTTTCGTGCGCCAAAACTCTAAACTCATCAAGAAGGGATACGAACCTCCTATCCACGACTTTGAGATTATCAATGCGGAGGGTGAAGACCTGACTTGGGATGTTTTGGAGAGTGCAGAGCCTGTGACATTAGTGGTGATGTATGACCTCGCTAAAGCAGATAAGGAGCATATATCTAAGGTAGTAGCTCTCTATGAGACCTGTCTAAACGATTGGCAAGAATGCTATATTCTCACGGGATCTGGTACAGATGAGATTATCAATTTCTCATTGGAGTTCCCTATATTGAGCGATATAATTTGCACTTGCGATCCTGTTACGCTTAAGACCATTGTGCGTGCTAATCCAGGCGTCATTATCCTTCAAAATGGTAGCGTCATCGATAAATATAACCTTCGCAATAGACCTTAACGACCTTAAGGACCTTAACGACCTTACAAGAGATATTAATTATTAACTATTAAATATTAACTAAGCAATTATGAGAACAAAAATGGTTGCAGGCAACTGGAAAATGAACATGAACCTGCAAGAAGGCGTAGCATTGGCTACCGAACTGAAGAATCAAGTAGTTAACCCATCATGCGCTGTGGTAATCGGCACTCCATTCATCCACTTGGCTACTGTTGCTGAGCTTTTGAAAGATAGCCCAATCGCTGTAGCAGCTGAGAACTGCGCAGACAAAGCACAAGGTGCATATACTGGCGAAGTGAGCGCTGCTATGGTAGCTTCTACTGGTGCAGAGTACTGCATCCTCGGTCACTCTGAGCGTCGTGCATACTATGGCGAGACCTACGAGATTTTGAAAGACAAAGTGGAGCTTGCACTTGCTAATAACCTCAAACCAATCTTCTGCATCGGTGAGGTAAAAGAGGAGCGTGAGGCAGGTCAACAAAACGAGGTGGTGAAAGCTCAACTCGAGGGTTCTGTATTCCACCTCAGCGCAGAGGACTTTGGCAAGATCGTATTGGCATATGAGCCAGTATGGGCTATCGGAACTGGTCTTACTGCTACTCCAGAGCAAGCACAAGAGATTCACGCATATATCCGCAGCCTCGTAGCAGAGAAATATAGCGAACAAGTTGCTGAGGATTGCACTATCCTTTATGGTGGTAGCTGCAACGCTAAAAACGCTGCGGAGCTCTTTGCTAACCCAGACGTAGATGGTGGTTTGATTGGTGGCGCAAGCCTCAAAGCTGCTGACTTCTGCGCTATTATTGCAGCACGATAAGCAAACGAAGTTTGCGTTATGTGTCCCATAGGGAACGTTGCATATCCTTCGGATGTTACATGCCCTTCGGGCGTTACATGTCTTCGACGTTGTTAAGTCACAAGTCCTTCGGATGTTAATAACAAGGATAACGCGAAGCAAAAAACATCGCAAGGCGATATGCAACGCGAAGCAAAAAACGTGCTATAGGCGCACATAACGTGAGCAAAGCGAACAAAGATTATGGCATTGATTGTTCCTGTACGAGGATTTACTCCACAAATAGGCAAAGATTGCTTTTTAGCTGAAAATGCAACTATCGTCGGTGATACCGTCATCGGCGATGGTTGCTCCATTTGGTTCAACGCCGTTTTACGCGGCGATGTCAACTGGATTAAGATTGGCAATCATGTGAATATCCAAGATGGTTCTGTACTCCATACACTCTATGAGAAATCTACCATTACCATTGGCGACTACGTGTCTGTAGGGCATAATGTGACAATCCACGGCGCCGATGTACACGATTATGCACTCATTGGTATGGGTTCTACGTTGTTAGATGGCGTCGTAGTTGGCGAAGGTGCCATCGTGGCTGCAGGCTCATTGGTATTGAAGAATACACAGATTGGTCCATACGAAGTATGGGGTGGTGTACCTGCTAAGTTTATCAAAAAGGCGGACCCAGAACAAACCAACGAGATTAATCGTAAGATTGCACATAACTATGCCATGTATGCAAGTTGGTATATGGAGGAATAAGTTTATTATTAATACGTTGAAAAAGATTAAAATTTTATGAAATGTCTTATTATTGGCTCTGGTCCTGCGGGTTATACAGCTGCAATCTATGCTTCACGTGCTAACCTCCAACCTATACTGATCGAGGGTATGCAAGTGGGTGGACAACTCATGATTACCACCGAAGTGGAGAATTTCCCTGGTTATCCAGATGGCGTAGAACCTTACCAAATGATGGACGATATGCGTCGTCAAGCAGAACGCTTTGGGACACAATTTGTATCAGGTATGGTCACCAAAGTAGATTTTTCTTGCTCCCCCAAAAAAGTATGGGTAGAGGATGAACAACTCTACGAAGCTGATACTGTAATCATAGCCACTGGTGCGAGTGCAAAATTCCTTGGTATTCAATCTGAAGAAGACTACAAAGGACGTGGTGTTAGCGCATGTGCAACTTGTGATGGATTCTTCTACCGCAAGAAAACCGTAGCTGTAGTTGGTGGCGGAGACACTGCTTGCGAAGAAGCAAACTACCTTGCTGGTCTTTGTGAAAAGGTGTATATGATTGTGCGCAAACCATATTTGCGTGCCTCTGAAATTATGCAACAACGCGTCAAGGATAATCCAAAGATTGAAATTCTCTTCGAACACAACACGTTGAACCTTACAGGCGAAACTAAAGTGGAGGGAGCTGATCTTGTGTATAAGAAAGGTACTCCTGAAGAGGAAATTCGCCATATTGCTATTGACGGATTCTTCCTTGCTATCGGTCATAAACCAAATACCGATCTCTTTGCCGAGTATTTGGAGCGCGATGCAGAGGGATATATCAAGGTCGAGGGGCATAGTCCATGCACTAACGTGGCAGGGGTATTCGCTGCTGGCGACTGCGCCGACCCACATTATCGTCAAGCTATCGTTGCTGCTGCCAGCGGATGCAAAGCCGCAATGGAGGCAGAGAAATACCTTGTGGCATTGGCATAAAATGCAGTAAAAACGCATTTTTTGAAAAAAAGTTGCCAAATTATTTGGTCAGTTCAAAAAAAAGCAGTACCTTTGCAGCCGATTTGAAAAAATCAATGGTGCCATAGCTCAGTTGGTAGAGCAAAGGACTGAAAATCCTTGTGTCCCCGGTTCGATTCCTGGTGGCACCACAGAAAGAAGACTTCAAGGATACTTGGGGTCTTCTTTGTTTTAACGATGAGCCTGCCGAATTGTGCGGTGCGAACCTTTGGTTAATGACGTTGAGGCAAGAAAGAAAAAAGGAATAGGTAACAGGATTACAAATACTATTTATATGCAACTAAAAGTCATTGCACACGCTCGCAACGGATTCTCACAGAAGTTTGGTATTCCACGCCAGAGTAGAGAAGACTCTTGCATAGAGACACATATTATATTTACGCCCGCGTATCGCGTGCGCGAGGCATTGCGTGGAATAGAGGACTATTCACATCTGTGGTTACTATGGGGGTTTCATAAAGCCTACCCCCATCCCCTCCCTGAAGGGAAGGGAGAAGAAGACGATGAGGTGATGAGGTTAAGAGGTGATGAGGTGATAAGTAAGGATAGTTGGTCACCAACCGTGCGTCCACCTCGTTTGGGGGGTAATAAGCGTATGGGCGTGTTTGCTACGCGTTCGCCATTTCGTCCGAACCCCATCGGATTGACCAGTGTCAAACTCCTACGAATAGAAGAAACACAAGACAATGGATTGGTGCTTGTAGTGTCAGGAGCAGATGTGTTGGACGGAACACCCATCTATGATATCAAACCATACTTGGCATTCTCCGATAGTCATCCACAAGCTAAAAGTGGTTTTGCTGAAATCACGCAAGATTACCAGTTGCAGGTAGAAATAGACGACATGCTTCTTGCTCAATCCTTGCGTAAGGGTTGTCCATGGGGGGCTATTCAAGAGATACTCAGTCAAGACCCTCGCCCCGCGTATCAAAATGCCCCAAAACGTATATATCATCTGGACTATGCCGACTGGAAAATTGACTTTACAGTGGACAAATCCATACTTTATGTACGAAATTTAGAGGAAAATTAGGTAAAATTTACAAATAATTTGTCTATGTCAAAAAAAAAGCGTAACTTTGTCGGCTGAATTTGTATAAACCATAAAAATACATTAACATAAATCGAAATACAAACAAAAACAATTATAAACAATCATGAAAAGATTTACTTTATTTTTATTATCCGTATTTGTTAGCAGCTTTATTGCTATGTTCGCTGCTCCATACGGTCTTCTAATTAATGGTACAACTAAGTTAGAGGCGACAGCAGTAGGCGAAAAAGATTTCAACGATCGTGAGCAATTCTTGGTTTCATGTGTAGCACTGAATCAAGGGGACAAAGTGCAACTGCACGATTTTGGTAGTGGCGCATCATGGATGTGCGCGATTGATCCATATGGTGAGTATCAAAAGTTTACTAAGAATACTGATCACCTTATTTGCAATGCTGCTGGTTCATATGATTTCTATATCAAATTGAAATATGAGGACGATATGCTCTATATTGGCCCAGGGCAGAATTGCGGCAATGTCACTCCTCCTACTCCAGACCCTAATGCTACTTACTATGTAACAGGTTCTGCGGAACTCGTAGGTGCAGACAAAGCATGGAGCGAGACGGCTATTGCTATGACCAAAAATGCTGATAATACGTTTACACACACTTTCACGGGTTTGGCTGCAGAGACAGTCTATCGCATGAAGATTACCAATGGAACATGGGCCTCAAACTGGGGATTCAGTGCTGTTCAAAATGCCCCTGCTGGCGTAGTTGGCGATGCTGACGGAAATGTTGTGTTTGCGTTGAAAACGGAGGGTGATGTTGTTGTTGGTTTTAATGGTGCAAATATTACTGTTCAAGGTGACTTCACTGAGGATGAGCCTATTAAGCCAGTTCACGGAAGCTCCGTTCCTTCTGAATGTGAGGATGTTATGCTTCAAGCTTTCTACTATGACTCATATAGAGATGGAGCTCCTGGCGATGTTGTCATCAGTGGAACTACTAAACTTGGAAATACCAAATGGGCTACTCTCTTGAACCAATCGGGTGAAATTGGCACATACTTTGACCTCGTATGGTTGCCACCATCAGGTAAATCAGAGGGTGGTACTGGTTATCACCAAACTCAATATAGCAATCAAAACTCTGATTGGGGTAAACAAACTGAATTGCTCGAGTTTATTAATCGTATGCATGCTGCTGATACCAAAGTGGTGGCTGATATTGTAATCAACCATGCGGGCTGCAAGTCTTCTTGGTGTGACTTCTATCCACAAAACTTTGGCGAGTATGGAACTTTCCAACCAGATGCTTCTTGGATATGCTCTACTGATGAAGTTAATCATAATCCAGCAGCAGGTGAGTGGTATGGCAAGGCTACAGGTACAGATGATGGCGGTTACAATATGCAAGATAACTATGCTTCTGCACGCGACTGGGCACACGCTGACCCACGCGTACAAGAGATGATGAAAGCCTACCTCAAATGGATGAAGGAGGTGATTGGTTTTGACGGTTGGCGCTACGACTATGCACAAGGATTCAAAGGCCAATACATCAATATGTATAATAGTGCTGCTGCTAACTACTTCTCTGTAGTAGAGTTCTGGAATGGCGATATGAACAATATCAAGAACTATCTCCAAGATGTCAATTGGAATACATTAGCATTTGACTTTGGTACCAAATATTCAGCTATTCAGGGTATTGCTGATGGAGATTATGCAAAATGTAAGGGATCTGGACTTTTAGGTGCTGGTTTTAGCAAGTTTGCGGTAACCTTCGTGGATAGCCATGATACTTATTTTGGTTGCCAAGGTGGTCGCGATAATAACGATGAGATTGCTGGTTGCGGTAATTCTATGAAAGATTCTAATAAAGACCGCGTTTTGGGTGCCAATGCCTTTATTCTTTCTATGCCTGGCGTACCATGTGTGTTCTATCCTCACTGGGCAAAATACAAAGACGAAATCGGCAAAATGGTATTAGCGCGTAAGGCTGCTGGCGTACACTCTGAATCTCATGTGAGTGATGAGGCTGGTAATGGCTATTATAAATCAACCATTACAGGTAAACATGGTTCAATCCGTCTTCTTCTTGGCCCTAATAGTGGATTCAACACTACTCCAGCGGGATATACTTTGGCATATAAGGGTGGAAACTTTGCGATGTACTACACTACAACAGAGAAAGAAGTTCCTGTGTTGAGCATCACTCCTTCTGCAATCTATAAAACAGCTACATACGATGTGGAAATGAGTGCTGTTGCTTTGAGCGGAACTCCAACTATTTATTACACTACAGATGGTTCTGATCCTATTACTTCTGCTACCAAACAGACCTATACTGGTTCATTCACAATTGAGGGAACTGTCATTGTGAAAGCATATGCAGAACTCAATGGCGTGAAGTCTGAAGTACAAGAGGCTACTTACACTTACCAAGAGCCACAGCAAACACCACTTACTGTTAAGTTTATGCCTCCTACCACATGGCAGAAGGTTTACCTCTACGCTTGGAATGGTGCTAACTTAGGCGCATGGCCAGGTATGGAGTGGAAAACTAAAGATAATGACGGATGGTTGTACCAAGTGTTCCCAGGTGATGTACGCGAGGTAAGTATCATCTTCAGCAACGGCGAGGGCGAACAATCCAACGATATTATCCTAGATCAAGATGCTTGCTACGAGTGGGATGGTACCCAAGAGAAACTCAGCCAAAACTGCTCACTCTCTAATATCCCATTCCAACTCATCGTTAGCCCAGAGGGTAAAGTATTCAAGACCGAAACACTCAGCATCACCATGTCTACTATTGGTGGAGGTGACGATGCAACTATCTACTACACACTAGATGGTTCTGATCCAAAAGAAGCGGCTAGACCACTTACTTACACCCAAGCTATCACGATTAATTCAACCACAACTCTCAAGGCTTATGCAGAGAGCAATGGTCAAGAGACAGAGGTACAAACACATACATACACCTACGAGACTCCTCAGGCTACTCCACTCACTATTGCCTTCCAGAAACCTGAAGACTGGACCAAGGTTCACCTCTATGCATGGAACGATGGTGGTGCAACCCTGTACAATGGTCAATGGCCAGGTGCTGAGATGACCAAGAAGAATGCACAAGGACTCTACTACTTCACTTTCGACACAGATGTCAAGGAGGTTAACTTCATCTTCAACAATGGTAGCGGCACTCAGTCTGCCGACCTATGGACTGATGAGGATGTATGTTATGGTTGGAAAAACAGCAAAGCAGAGTTGATTGAATGTATGGGTATGGGTACTGATGTTGAGAATATAACAACCAATAATATTCCTGCATTGGACCTCAACAAACCAATGTACAATGTACTTGGTCAGCAGGTAGGTGCTACTTATCGCGGTATCGTAATCCAAAACGGACACAAATACTTGCGTTGATAGATTGAGATTAAATCTAGAATAAAGTCAGACCATTTCGTTGTTAGAGTTCAAAAAGTCTAATATGGCTTAATCTAACAGCGAAGTGGTTTGGCAGTAAAACGGACTACAAAAAAAAGCAATAAATATATTAACTTAAATTCATTACATTTATGAAAAAAATTTTTACTTTTTTTGCAGCATTGGTATGTACCATATCAATGTTTGCTGTGCAAGAAAAGGTTTATTTCGTAAACGCTCAGAAATGGAGCGGTACGATTAACGCCTATGCATGGGCTCCAGAAAACGCCAAATGGCCAGGTGTTGCTGCAACAAAAGAAGCTCAAATTGCAGGCTATGATGTGTATTCATATTCTGCAGAAGCAGGCACCTATGCGAACGTTATTTTTAACAACGGTAGTGGCAAACAAACAGCGGATCTTACATGGACAGCTGGTAAGTACTACGTAAGAGACGGATGGTACACCAAGGAAGATGCAGCTGCGAAATTAGGTCAACCTATTGAGTATGAAAACGTTTATTTTGTAAACGTGGATGGTTGGGCTAATGTTAAAATCTACACATGGTCTCCAGCAGTTGCTGGTTGGCCAGGCGAAGACATGAAGAAAGAGGCTACTAAACTCGCTGACAAAGAAGTTTGGTCATATGCCGTAGAGAAAGGTAGTGCTTTTGGTGGAATGCTCTTCAATGATGGTAATGGCAAGCAAACCGGTGATTTGAAGTTTGAAACTGGCAAGTATTTTGTACAAGACAACTGGTACACACAAGAAGAAGCCCTTGCTAAACTCAACGGTTCAAGCACTCCAGAAAATCCTAATCCAGAAACTCCTGTTACTGGCGCATACTATGTAACTGGTACTGCAGAGCTCGTTGGTGCTGACAAAGCATGGGATGCTGCTGCTATCGCTATGACCTTCGACGAGGCTGCTGCTAATCATACACATACGTTCACTGGATTAGTTGCTGACTTAGAATACAAACTGAAAGTTACCAATGGTACTTGGGAGCAAAGTTGGGGTCACGCTGCCCTTTCTGAAGTTCCTGCAGGTGTAACTGCTGATACCGACGGAAACGTGGTATTCACTCTCGCTGAAGCTGGTGATGTA